>WFRO01000525.1 GCA_015486475.1 Bacteroidales bacterium | reverse complement strand
GATTTATGGATTATGAATAAAGAGGTTCACGCAGAAGTGGCAATCCTTCGATACGCCTTCGGCTACTCAGGAACCGTCTACGTCGGGCAAGGAAAGGCAAAAGGAAAGGCGAAGCTCGAAGGAAGAAACTACAAACTACGAACCACGAACTACGAACTATGAACTACGAACTCTGAACCAGTATGTTTCGATTTGCCAACATAGAATATCTGTACGCCCTGGGGTTCCTGCCGCTGTTCTGGCTGGTGTATGTGCTGGTGAGGTCGTGGCGGCGGCGCACCATCCGTCGCATCGGTGATCCGCAACTGGTGGAGCAGCTGATGGAAGGGGTGGCGCGGTCGCGGCCGGGCATCAAGCTCTTTCTGTTCAGTCTGGCCTGGACCTTCCTGGTGCTGGGATTGGCCCGGCCGCAGCTGGGCGCCAAGCTGGAGGCGGTGAAGAAGAAAGGGGTGGAGGTGATCGTCGCACTGGACGTCTCCAACTCGATGCTGGCGGAGGACATACAGCCCAGCCGTCTGGAGCGGGCCAAGAAAGCCATCTCCAAAATGGTGGACCGCATGGAGAACGATCGGGTGGGACTGATCGTCTTTGCCGGCGATGCCTATGTGCAGATCCCGGTGACCTCCGATTATCAGGCCGTCAAGATGTTCCTGCCCACCATCGGTCCTTCGACGGTGCCCAAGCAGGGTACGGCCATCGCCTCAGCCATCGATCTGGCCGCCAAATCCTTCTCTCCCGGCACTGACAGGAGCAGGGCCCTCATCATCATCACCGACGGGGAGAACCATGAGGCCGACCCGGTGGCAGCTGCCAGAAAAGCACATGAGGAAGGCATCACCATCCACACCATCGGCATCGGCAAGCCTTCCGGAGCTCCCATACCGCTGACGGTCAACGGCCAGCGCACCTTCCTGAAAGACCGCAACGGCCACACCGTGATCACCCGCCTCGATGAGCCCCTGCTGCGGAAGATAGCTATGGCGGGTGGAGGGATCTATGTGCGGGCCAGCAACGCCTCGATGGGGCTCAGCAAGATATACAACAAGATCAAGGGGATGGACCAGAAGGAGATGAAGGAGAAGAACTTCTCGGAATACAATGACCTGTTCCAGTATGCCATCGGACTGGCCCTGCTGTTCCTGATCCTTGAGTGGATGATCTCAGAGAGAAAAAGCCGCTTCCTGAGCGGGATCAAACTGTTCCAAACAAAGGAGGAAGAGCGATGAAAAGAATGTTCATGATCCTGATGGGTATGCTGATACTGCTGCCGGCGACGGCACAGCATAAGGAACGGAAATATGTACGGGAAGGGAACAATTCGTACAAAGACGGGAAATATGCCAATGCCGAGGTGGACTACCGGAAAGCCCGTGATGAGGCAAAGGATCCCGTTGTTCCCGACTTTAACCTCGGGACCGCCCTGTATAAGCAGAAGAAATATGACAAAGCGGCAGAAAATTTTCTTTCCGTGGCAGGAAAAACGGATGAGAACAGGATCAAAGCGGACGCTTATTATAATCTGGGGAATACCTTCCTGGAGGCCAAAAAGATAGACGAGGCCATAGCCGCCTATAAGACCGCCCTGAAATACGATCCGGAGGATATGGATGCCAAATACAATCTGCTCTATGCCCTGCGGCTGAAGCAGCAGCAGCAACAGCAAAAGAAGAACCAGAACAAGAACGGAAAGAACGATCAGCAGCAGAAGAACGACCAACAGAAAAATCAACAGCAGCAACAGCAGCAAAAGCAAAACCAGCAACAGCAACAGCAGAACCAACAGCAGCAACAGAACCAGCAGGAGAAGCAGAACAAGCAGGGTCAGCAGCCGCAACCGCAGCCGGGAAAGATCTCAAAAAAAGATGCGGAACGATTATTGCAAGCATTGGCCAATGATGAGAAAAAGGTGCAGGCGAAAGTGAAGAAAGCGAAAGCAAAAAGACAGCATGTGAAAAGCGCGATCAACTGGTAGGTATGATGAAAAGGTTTTCAGTGGGATATGGGTTTTTACTGATCGCCGTCTTTCTGACGGGCGGGGGGCTGCGTGCCCTTGCTGCGTCGGAGATCACCATCAAGGCATCTGCGCCCAAGGTGGTCGCCATGGGGCAGCAGTTCCGGCTGGTGTACGAGATCAACACACGTGGTGGTAAGTTCAAACCTCCCGAGCTGAAGGACTTTGAGATCCTGATGGGGCCGAGCACCTCCTACAGTGAGAGCACACAGATCATCAACGGCCATATATCACGCCATGTCAGCTACACCTATACATACATCCTGCAGCCCCTGAAGGAAGGGGATTTTGTCATCCCTCCGGCGCGCCTGTCGCTGAAAGGCAAGGTATATGAGTCGGGACCGGTGCGGATCACCGTGGTCAAGGGCAACCAGCCGGCACGCACAGGTGCGGGGAGTAGTTCACAAGGCGGGAAAGCTGCGCCGGCGACGGCATCCGGCACCGGCTCCAACCTGTATGTGCGGATGATCGTGGACAAGACCCGGGTGTACCTCGGCGAGCCTGTGGCGGTGACGGTAAAGATCTTCTCGCGTGTCAGCCTGACAGGCTTTGAGGAGGTGGACATGCCCGAGTTCGACGGTTTCCTGAAGCAGGAGATCCCCACGCCCAACCTCACCTCCCTGCAGCGCGAGTATGTCAACGGCGTGGCCTATAACACCGGCGTGATCCAGCGTTATCTCCTTTTCCCCCAGACCACCGGCGATATTAAGATCGACCCGGTGAAGATCGTCTGTCTGGTGCGGAAGCGTATGCATTCCTCGCCGGGAGGCTTTTTTGATGATTTCTTCGACAGTTATCAGACCGTGCGGCAACCTATCCTGAGCGCTCCGCTGACCATCCACGTGAAGCCGTTGCCGGCAGGAGCTCCTGCGGATTTTTCAGGGGCCGTGGGCACTTTCGGGCTGGATGCCACCCTCGACAAGGACTCGCTGAAAGTGAACGATGCTGTAACCCTGAAAGTGCGCATCTCGGGCAATGGCAACCTGAAGCTTATACAGGCGCCGAAGATCGATTTCCCGCCGGATTTTGAGAGTTATGACCCCAAGGTGGTCAGTCGCATAAAAAATACTGTCCACGGGGCCACCGGTTACAAGCAGTTCGAGTACCTGATGATCCCCAGGCATGCCGGCAAATACCGCATCCCTCCCGTGGTCTTTTCCTATTTTGATCCGGCCGCAGGGCGGTACAAGACGCTGCGTACGCCGGCCTTCACTGTGACCGTGAAGAAAGGGGAAGGGGAGACCGGCACACAGGTGATCGCCGGCGGCGACAAGGAAGCGTTGAAGTTCCTCGGGAAAGATATACGGTATATCCACACCGGACCGATACGTCTGAAAAAAGCTGGTTATTCCCTCTTTGATACCTGGTTTTTCAGGGCTTTTTACCTGGTCCTGCTGCTGCTCTTCCTGGTTGTGGTGTTCGCCTACCGTCGTCACCGGAAAGTGATGGGTGACCAGCAGCGTGTACGTAACCGCAAGGCCAACAAGGTAGCCCGGAAAAGGCTTAAGGTGGCCGGACAGCATCTCCACCGCGGCGATCAGTCGGGTTTCTATGAAGAGGTGTTGAAAGCCCTGTGGGGGTATCTCAGCGACAAAATGCTCCTGCCGGTGTCTGACCTGACACAGGAGACCGCCGCACGTGCCCTCGAAGAGCGGGGTGTGTCGAAAGAGCTGATCGAGCGTCTCCTGCGGGTGATAGACCGCTGTGAATATGCCCGGTATGCTCCCGAGAGCGATGCCGGCGCTGCCATGGACAAACTCTATGAGGAGGCCGTGGCGGTGATCAGTGAACTGGAACAAAAACTTTAAGGTTGTGCAGGCCATGGAAGGGAAGAAAAAAATATGGGTAAAACGGTTGATGATGCTCGTGGTGGCAGGGATGATGCTGTTCTCTTCCGCACAGGGCAGGACCATGAGCCCCGACAGCCTCATCATCCGGGCCAACCTCTATTATGCCAACGGCATGTACGAGGATGCCGCAAAACTTTACCAGCAGGTGGCGGATTCGGGGTATGCCGCGGCCGGGCTGTACTACAACCTGGGCAATGCTTATTTCAAGGCGCATGATATTCCCCACGCCATCCTCTATTATGAGAGAGCCCACCTCCTGGACCCGGGCAACGAGGATATCAAATACAACCTGGACCTGGCCCGTACTTATGTCACGGACAAAACGGATGTGCTGCCGAAATTCTTCCTGGTGGCCTGGTACCATTGGTTCCTGGAGCGGCTGCCTGCGGACAGCTGGGCCCTCCTGAGCATGATCACTTTCTTTTTAGGTTTGGTTTTCCTAACTTTGTATGTGTTCGCCCTGCGCAAAGGACTCAAAAAAACAGGGTTCGTGACCGGGGTGGTAATGCTGGCCCTGGCAGCTCTCTCGTTCCTTTTTGCCTGGCAGAGCAAGGACATCCTGACGGCTCATGACCATGCCATCGTGATGAGCCCCGCGGTAACCGTCAAAAGCTCTCCCGGCGAGGAGGGGACCGATCTTTTCGTGATCCACGAGGGACTGAAAGTGGCGGTGGAGGATTCGGTGGACCACTGGACGGAGATCCGCCTGGATGACGGGAGCAAGGGCTGGCTGCCGGATGAGACCATAACAAAGATCTAGGAATATGAACAAAAAAGCCTTCCTGTCTGTTGTAATTGCTGTTTTCCTCGTTTTCTCGACCGTCTCCTGCAAAAAAGACCCCGACGGTCCCAGCGATATCCGGGTGCGTAACCTTACCACCTCCACCTTTCACAATGTGACGGTCAACACTTCCGGAGGAGAGTATAATTACGGGGATGTCCCGGCGGGGGAGGAGACGGACTACCACCGCTTTGACATCGCCTACCGCCAGGCCCACATAACCCTCGATATCGATACCGTACAGTATGAGTTGGTGCCGGTGGATTATACCTATGAGGTGCCGCTGGGACAGGGCAAGTTCACCTATGAGCTCTCCATCGCCGATACGGCCAAGCACAAGCTGGGCATTCACGTGATCGCGGACGCGCCGCTGTAGAAGCTCGATGGTCGAATTAGTTGATAAGTTGATGAGTTGAAAAGTTGAAAAGTTAACCACCAACCACCAACCACGAACTTTTAACTTTAGGCACTTTCAACTTTAGGCACTTTTTCTTTACATCCCCCCTTCAGCTATTTGTCAAAAATAACAACCCCTTTCTGGGGATTGTGAAAATAAATTTATATTTTTATGGGTTGTAGGATGTGATAAACCGTAATTCTCTGTAACCAACCTAAACCTGTACTTATGAATATGATCTCTACTGTCATTGGGCTTTTTGCGCTGGCCCTGGGACTGATAGGCATCTTCCCGCAAATGGCGTGGCTGACGTGGCTGATGTTGTTCTTTTCACTTATCGGAATGGTTTTCGGCCTTTCCGACGAGGGAAAGACCAACGGGATCACCATCAATTTCCTGGTGATCGTATTTGCATTGATCCGCTTGTACCTCCACGGCGGGATCGGCTGAGGTGATGTATGCAGATCCTGAGATGAGTGAGATAAGTTGATCGATGAAGGACTGAATGAGAAAGGAATGTCCGTGATGCGGACATTTTTTTATAAATGGTTGAAAGATGAAGATCGAAACTGAATATTTCGGGCAGTCGGAAGGGAAAGACGTTGATCTGTACACACTTTCCAATGACAACGGCATGGTCGTCCGCGTGACCACCTACGGCGGCATCATCACCCATCTGGAGGTTCCTGACCGGATGGGAAAAGCGCGGGATGTGGTGCTGGGCTTCGACAATCTGCTGGAATACCTGCACGGGCATCCGCACTTTGGTGCCCTCACGGGGCGTTATGCCGGGCGCATCGCCGGAGCCCGTTTCGAGCTGGATGGCAAGACCTACGAGCTGGCACGCAATGACGGGGAGAACCACCTGCATGGTGGGCTGCGTGGTTTCGATAAGGTGGTCTGGGAAGCCGCCACCCGCACAGAGCCCGGCCGGGTGTCGCTGATCCTTTCGTATCTAAGCCCCCACATGGAGGAGGGCTATCCCGGGAACCTCCGGGTGACGGTCATCTATTCCGTCCTGGAAGAGAATACACTGGAGATATATTACGAAGCCCGGACAGACCGTCCCACGATCCTCAATCTTACCAACCACAGTTATTTCAATCTGGAGGATCCGTCCAGGGATATCCGGGAGCATGTGGCCATGATCCGTGCCGACAGGATGCTGGAGACACGGGAGGACCTGATCCCCACCGGTGAGATCCCGGAGGTGGCGGGCACGCCTTATGATTTCCGTGAGCCGAAACCTTTCGGACGGGACCTGGACAAGGCCGGCATAGGGTATGATCTCTGTTATGTACTGGACAATGACGGGAAGACGCCACAGCTGTGTGCCCGTGTGCACAGTCCTGTTTCCGGCATCGCCCTGGAGGTGGAGACCACTGAGCCGGGGGTGCAGCTATACACTGCCAATTACCTGGACCGCTCGCTGAAAGGAAAAGGAGGGATCCGTTACGGACAGCATGCGGCTTTCTGTCTGGAGACGCAGCACTATCCCGATACTCCTCATCATCCTCATTTCCCTTCTGTGCGCCTGGATCCGGGGGAGACATACCAACAGACCACGCTTTTCCGTTTTTCCACAGAAGACTGACCGTGTTTTGATGAGATCATTCCTGAGCAAAGTATTATTCTGGTTTGTGACAGCTGCCGTAAGCAGTGCGGCAGGGGTCCCGCAGATGGACCATCTGATCCTCTCCTGGGAAAAGGGTCTGCAGGTGACGGGCGTCAAGCTCGTGGATGGCCGGACGGTGTCCTTCGTTTCACCCCGGCCGCTTTTTACCGTCGAGATCAATGGTATGTCTTACAGCTCCGGGGAGGCGGAGGTCCTTCCCGGGGATACCCTGGTACGTTTCGTCTTCAGGAACGGGGTGAGCGGCACCTTTTCCCCGCGGGGGGACTGTGCGGGCTGTGCCGGTCTGCTGGTCTTCCGGAACAGCACCAATGATACGGTCGTTGTGGAGAACCTGGTGCCTCTGGGTGCAGGGAAGGACCATGTGTATATTTCAGCGTCCGGCCCTCCTTCGCTGACACGGGCCCGTCTTTTCCTGCCCGGTCATGCGCCGGTGGGGGTGGTCCTCCCCGACAATGCCTGGGAGCTGGGTTATGCTTCCGCAGATCTGAACGGAGTGCTCTCCTCCTGCATGCTGGCGCGGCGGCAGGGAAGCGGCAATGGGACGAGACAACGGTACTCCACACGTCTCGAACCCCGCGGCTGGGTGGACTACCGTCTCTATGCGGACATCTTTAAGGGAGCCTGGCAGAACGGCGTGAAAAAAATGTTCCATGGCCATTATCTCTATGACCTGGACCATTTTGATGAAGCACTGTATGAACGCAAAGACCTGCAGTGGATCAAAAAGGCTTATGTTGTCGTGCTGCAGACCGCCTGGGACCATGATTTTTACGACCGTAACAAACAGAAATACCGGTTCTATTCTTTCCTGAAAGAGGGGAGAGACCTTTTCGGAGGGTATGACGTGTATGCCCTGTGGCCTACCTGGCCCCGGCTGGGGCTGGATCACAGGACCCAGTGGCAGCTGTATGAGGACCTGCCTCGCGGGGTCTCCAAGCTCAAAGAACTGGCGGAGTTCGCCCGTCATAACGGCACCCGCTTCTTTATCTCCTTCAACCCCTGGGATACTTACGCCCAACAGGTGGATCCGGAGGAGGGTCTCGCCCGCATGATACGTCTTACCACCGCCGACGGGGTCGTGCTGGATACCCGTGGCAGCTCCAGCAAAAAGTTGCAATATCTGGCAGACACCATCCGGAAAGGGGTGATCATGTATTCCGAAGGCATGGCCGTGCCGAAAGATATGCCGGAGATCCTGGCGGGGAGGGTCCATGATGCGATCTTCCTGAGCCCGCCCCTCAACCTCAATAAAGTGATCCGTCCCGATTTTTCCATCTTCCGGGTCTGTCAGCTCAGCCAGGGACGGCTGCACCGCGAGGTGAACATCTCCCTGTTCAACGGTTACGGGGTGGAGATCAATACCTTCGCTCCCGGACGCCCCGACTGGGTGAAGGAAGAATACCAATACATGGGGCGCGTGGTGCGGATCCTGCGGGAGAACAATGCGGTCTTTGTCAACAACGACTGGACCCCGCTGATGCCCTCCCTCCATGACAGTGTCTGGGTGAACCGGTGGGAGGCAGGGCTGAAGACCGTTTATACGGTTCTGAGCTTGGATCCGGCAGGCTGGCAGGGGCCGCTCACGCCGGTGACACCGGAAGAGGGATACCATTATGTGAGCATCTGGCATCATCGTCCGGCAGATCCGGTGAAAAAGGGTCATGCATATTATCTGCCTGCGTACGTCAAAGCATATCCCGCCTCGTGGCGGAACACCCGCCGGGAAGGAAGTGTGGACTGTATCGCCCGTTTTCCCGACTGGCTACGGGTGAAGCTGGCATCGGATACCCTGGAGATAAAGGTTGAAAAAGGAGATTTTATCCGTCTCTGGAAAGGCGATCCTTCCTATCAGAACACCTATAAGAAGTTCCCTGCCGGGGATACGGCCATCAATCTGAGGGATCTCTTCCGTCCTTTCGAAGGGAAGTATGTCCTGCAACTGTTCCAGGGGGATCAGCTGCTGGATGAGCGGATCGTGACCCTGCCGTCCGGGAAACCTTATCTTATCAGCAAAACACACCGTACCCCCACCATCTCCTACACCCCCAACGGTATGGTGCTCGTCCCCGGAGGAGATTTTATCTTCAAAGTGTCCAATCCCGATCAGTTCATTCCCTATCCGGACTATTCAAAACCGCGAAAGGTGCATGTCCATGCGTTCTATATGGACAAGTATCCCGTGACCAACGAGCAGTTCTATGATTTTATGCTCGCCACGCATTACAAGCCTGCCGATCCGACCAATTTCCTGCGGCACTGGCAGAACGGGAAATATCCTGAAGGCATGTCCAGCTATCCTGTGGTGTGGATCAGTCTGGAGGATGCCCGTGCCTATGCCAAATGGGCCAAAAAAAGACTGCCAACCGAGATCGAATGGCAGTTTGCCGCCCAGGGGAGTGACGGGAGGATATGGCCTTGGGGGAATGAGTTTTACGGAACTCGTTGCAACAATAACTTCACCCGTCCCACGCCGGTGGATGCCTTCCCCAAAGGGAGGAGTCCTTTCAAGGTAGAGGACCTTGTAGGGAACGTATGGCAGCTCACCAATGATGTATATGATAACGGCAGCAATACGTTTGTGATCATCCGGGGAGGCAGCTTTTACAATCCCGGCGGCAGCCAATGGTACCTCAAAGGAGGCCCACAGCCACTCGACCGTACCCAGATGTTGTTGATGGTGTCCCCCGGATTTGACAGAAGCCCCACGGTAGGGTTCCGTTGCGTGCGGGATGTGCGGTGACAGCTATTCCATTACTTCTACCAGCTTGAAGGGGATCTTCAGCATGGTGCCGTAATCCTCACCGCAGTATTTCATGTCCAGATCTCCCTCTTCATAATACCAGAGAACGGAAACATCTTTCTGTTTTTTGGTATGCAGCTCTTCGAAGCTCTTGAAGATCTTCAGGAGATATTTGGATGCGGTGGTGTTGAAATAATCCAGCTGTATCATGATGCGTGTCGATTCCGGCGCATGTTCCCTGTACCAGTCCAGCTTCTCCAGGATCGGCTCATAGAACTTGGTGGAATCTTCCATGATGGATTTCCCCTTCAGCTTGATGATCCCCTTTTTGTGGTCGATGACCACCTCCGGGGTTTTTTGTGTTTCCCCCGTGCGGAAGAAGACTCCCTGCGGCCTGGTCTTCTTATGAAAAAGGAATATCCCCATCACGTCAGCTATTGGTTCTTAAAATTAACTATTTTTTTCAACAAAAAAAATCATTCCCCTCATTAGCCGGGATTTGAGGATTTAAAATTATATAAAAAATAAATTTCACCCTGCCGGTGTCGTATATATTGTATGAACACGGTGAATTCTTGTATGAAAGACCGTTTTCCGGGGATGAAGGGGGAAGGGAAAGGCAAAAGTAATAAGGCAAAAGTAATAAGGCAAAAGTAATAAGGCAAAAGGCAGAAGGAAGGTTGAAGCGCGATGCTTCCCGTCCAACCGGAGCTCGTCCGGGCGGGGAAGCTCGAATTAGTTGATAAGTTGATGAGTTGAAAGGTTGAAAAGTTAACTACCAACCACCAACCACCAACCACCAACCTCAAACATTCCCCTCTGCGTACCTTTGCGTGCTGCTTTGCGGTCCTTTGCGTGAAGCCTTTCTGTACTGAACTGTAAGCTGTTACGCTATGCTTCGCAAAGAATCCGTAGAGTCTCGCAAAGAAAATTCAACTTTTAACTTTAGGCACTTTTAACTCGTAACTCCACCCTCCACACTGACGAAGGCAAAAGTATTCCGCCTTCGCCCAGGCTACGTCGGACGAGGAAAGGCAAAAGGCAAAAGGAAGAAGGCTGGAATATTGGAATGATGGAAAGATGCCTGCCTGCCGGTAGGCAGGGAATGATGGGGGAAATGCAATCAACTACCTAATTTCGCGAACGCCCAGCCTCCGGCAAGCCTACGGCGGGCAAGGCAGTGAGCTAAGTTCTACTTAATTTCGGCCACGAGTGGCCTAATTACACGAGCGCCAGCGAGTAAATTTCGTGAGCGAAGCGAACTAATGACTGCCGAATGACTATCGTATGACAAAGCGAGGCAAAAAGTAAAGATGCAGCCTTTCATAGATATGCATATCCTCCGGAAAAATGTTTTTCTATTGCGGATTTTTGAAGTAAGTTTGTTTTTCTGTATTACAGTAGATCCAACAATACGAACAATTATGGCATTGAACAGAAAACCGGAAGATACAGTGGTCCTGATCACCGGGGCCTCTTCGGGCATAGGCCGGCTGACGGCCGGCCGCCTGCATGATCTGGGATATAAGGTATATGGCACCAGCCGCCATCCCGATGGGAAGGACCTTCCCTTTGCATTACTGGCCATGGACGTCACAGATGGAGCATCCATTGAGAAAGCGCTGGCAACATTGCTGGAAAAGGAGCAGGGCATCGACATCCTCATCAACAATGCCGGCATGGGTATCGGCGGGTCGGTGGAGGAG
>WFRO01000524.1 GCA_015486475.1 Bacteroidales bacterium | reverse complement strand
GCCCGGGGAAATATCCCGTCGAGGAAGAGATCATTATCTCCCTGAAAAACCTTTTTGCATTTATCACTGCCGGTCCCGAAAAAGCGGATCTTCCGCTGTCTGCGTTCTTCCGGAAACGATCTTTCATCGATCACATGGGGCTCAATTTCTGTGATGCGCCGGCCATGCATATCATAAAAAGCACTGTAAACCTCCATACGGCGCGCATCGATCATGGGGCACAGCCATCCTTCCGCTCCCAGGTCCTTTTTGATCCCTTCCGGCATCTCCCCGGCCACCGACGAAGCCAGCGCCTCCAGCGTGGAGACCGCCAGCAAAGGGATCTTCAAAGCATAGGCAAGTCCTTTAGCCGTGGAAACCCCTATACGCAGGCCGGTGTAGGAGCCGGGGCCCTCACTTACGGCCACCGCCTCCAGGTCCTGCATGCGTAAACCGTTTTTCTTCAGGATCTCCCCGATCAGTGTTGTAAGTATCCGGGAGTGGTCACGTTCTTCGGCCCCCAGGAGCAGATCTGTCACCACGCCGTCTTTCCCCAGGGCCACCGAGCAGATATCCGCAGAAGTCTCTATGTTCAGGATCAATGCCATCGGTCCGTATCATTTCTCCCCTTTGGAGAACAGCTCTTTCTGAGGTACTATCTCCACATGGGTGCTGTCCTGCAGTTTTTTGGCAATAGCACTGTAAGGAGCCACGACCACCAGATCCTCCGGGGTGATCCCCGAGAGGATCTCTATGTAGTTATCATCCTGGATGCCTGTTTTGACCTCTCTCATCAGGGCCAGCGGTTTCTCCACGACAAAAACCACCTCTTTGGTCTCTTCCTGGTCGGAGGGGAGCACGGATGCTCCTTCTTCCTGTGATCCTGTTGTGTCTTTCCGTGTGGTCACGGCCTGGATGGGGACAGAGAAGGCATGCTCTTTCCGCCTGGTCCGTATATCCACGGTGGCCGACATGCCCGGGCGGAAAGGCTCCGGGTTGGTCTTACTGACAAGGTGTTTATAAGAATCCCGGAGCAGCAGGATCTTCACGTCGAAGCTGGTCACCTGGTCGACAGAGACGCCCGTGGAGGAAGCCGAGTTGGCGATCTCTGTCACCACGCCTTTGAACTTGTCCCCCAGGTAGGCGTCCACCTCCACGATGGCCGTATCTCCTTTTTTCACCCGGATGATGTCGTTCTCGTTCACTTCGACCAGTGCTTCCATCATGCTCAGGTCGGCGATACGGAGCAGCTCCGTTCCGGCCATCATCGAGGTACCGACCACCCTTTCCCCCTTTTCCACGTTGAGCCGGGTCACGATCCCGGGCATGGGAGCATAGATCCTGGTCTTTATCAGGTTCTCTTCGGCCTCTTTCAGGCTGGCCTGGGCGCTGAGAAGGCTGTAGCGGGCCGCATCCACCTCTGCCCTGGCCGATTTATAGGATGCCTCCGCTTTTTCAATATCAGAACTGGAGATCGTTTTCTGTTCGAAAAGTTTTTTGCTCCGTTCATAGGAGAGACGGGCCTGGACGAACTGTGCCTCGGCCTGTGCCAGGCGGGCCTTGGCCGAATGCACTGCCGCCATGGCCCTGTCACGTGCCGAAATATAGACATCCGGCTTGATCTTTACCAGCAGCTTGCCTGCCGGGACATAATCCCCTTCCCTGACATGCAGCTCCACGATCTCACCCGATACATCCGGCGCCAGCTTCACCTCCGTGGCCGGCTGGATCTTCCCGTTGGCATTCACGGTCTCAATGATGGTACGGTAAGCTCCTTTCTCCACCGCCACTTTATAGGTCAGCTCCTTCCCGAACCATCCCTTTTTCTTCCCGACCACTGCCACGATGATGGCCAGGACAGTGATGCCACTTATGATCAATAAGGATCTGTTTTTCTTCATCATCAAAATTTTATGTTCTGGACAAATGGTTTTCCCCGGTAAAAGTTAAGGACATTGATCTTGAAAACAAATTCATATTTTGCGGACAGCAGGTCCGACTGCGCTTTGGTCAGCTGGGTCTTGGCCGTATTGTAATCCATACTGGTCACCAGCCCCACGTTGAACTTCTCCGAGGTATAGCGGAAAGACTCTTTCATGGAAGCAACGGTTTTTTTCATGGCCATGTATTTGTTCATGGCCGCCCGGGCATCCACCCAGGCCTGCTGGATCTCTTTGTACAGGGATTTCCTTTCATTCTCAAACTGCAGTTGTGCATTTTTTATACCCAGGCGGGCGTTGTTCACCTCTTTCTGGATCTGCCAGCCGTTGAAAATAGGGATGGAAAGACCCAGTCCGATCATCCAGTTGCGGTTGTCGGCCATCTGTTCTCCAAAGGGATAGGGCCCATACTCGATCCCCTCTACAGGATCCACGCCCAGGATCTTTTTCCGGTTATCGGAAAAACTGGTGTTGAAGCTGCCGTTGAGGCTGAGCCGGGGGCTCTTGGCCCCGCGGGCCAGTTTCAGGGAGACCTCCGAGCTCTTCAGTTGATAGGTGGCGCTCCTGATCTCCGGCATGAAGTTCATGGCATCCGAAAACACCACGGATATCGGCGGCAGGGTGAACGTGCTGTCCGGTGATGTTATCTCAGGCACTACAATGTCAAATCCGTTGAGCGAGTCCAGTTCCAGCATCTGGGTCAGGTTGAGGTAGGCCATGTCGAGCGCATTGACATTGTTGACAACGGAAGCCTCTTCGGAGGCTGCCTGGGCCTCCACCTCCAGCAGGTTGCCCATCGGCACACTGCCGGCATCCACAAGGTTACGCGTTCGCTGGATCTGCTCCTTTGTGACCTGTAACTGCTGTCTGGCAACTTCCAGCAGTTCCTTGTCCAGGAGGATCTGCAGATAGGCCAGCGCCACGCTCAGGGAGATATCGTTCTTCGCCCGGCCCAGATCTTCCAGACTGGCCATCAGCTGATACTTGTTTTGCTTGATCGTATTGACCTTCTGCAAACCTGAAAAGAGGTTCATCGACCCGCCGACATTAAACCCCAGATAATTGATCGAATTATTTGAAAACCTGTAGGTTGTTTCGTCCAATACCCTTCCGGACGAAAAGGAGTAGTTGCTTCCGGCATTCAGCGTGGGGATGCGGCTCAGCTTAGCCTGCTTTAACGTGTTCTGGTTCATTTCCGTGGTCAACGCACGTTGTTTGATCTGGATGTTGTGGTCAATGGCATATTGAACACATTCCTCCAGGGTCCATTTCTTCCCCCCGGTCTGTGAAAAAACAGGCCATGCCAGGATCAGCAGGAAAGAAAAAGAGAAAAATATGTTTTTGTTCATTTTAAACCACTTTAAGTGCGCTAATATAGAATAACTTTGCTACTTTTTTTATGATAGCAATCTTTATTTGACCCCTGGTATGCAACAGGATACATTTTTGTTTTTATGTTGAGGTTTTTGCATATATATTTGACATTTTTCCGGGGGATTTCATTCCGGACCCTGCAAAAAAGATATGGAGAAAATAATATATCTGAAAGAGGTGGGAGAGGTCGTTTTGCGCAAGAGCAGGCGTGCGCGGCGTGTCAGCATCCGTATCACCCCGGCCGGCCGGGTGACCGTGACCATCCCTTTCTACTCCGGCTGGAATACCGCCGTACGTTTTCTGGAGCAGAAAAAGGACTGGGTATCACGTACGGTGCAGAAAATGGAGAAGAAACGCCCTCCGCGTCCCGTGTACCGGGAGGGGGAAAATCCCTTCACCCGTTTTCACAAACTGATCCTCACCCCCTCCAAAGATGCGGAAACCGAGGAAGTGGTCCGTGGCAGGATCACAGAAAAAGAGGCTCTCCTCATCTATCCGGCTTCCTGGGTGCCGGAAAATGAGCAACTCCGTGCGATCATACAGGAGATGTACATCCGCGTGCTGCGTCAGGAAGCCAGGCAATACCTGCTGCCCCGGTTGCGCCGTCTGGCAGCGGATCACGGCTACACTTACCGGCGGGTGTTCCTGAAGAACCTGAAGACCCGCTGGGGCAGCTGCTCTGCTGCAGGCAATATCAACCTGAACATCCATCTGATGATGCTGCCCGGCCACCTCATCGATTATGTCCTGCTGCACGAGCTGGCCCATACACGCCACAAGAACCACGGTCCCGGCTTCTGGGAAGAGCTGCAGAGAACCACCGGCAACGCCAGAGAACTGGACCGGGAACTTAACAAATATCCGGTCGCTCATGATCAGTAGCCGGGTCTGATTACTACTAATATATCAACTGGATTATAACGTATCCAATACTCATCTTACCCCTCACACCCCCTAAGGGAATGATGGAATGATGGAATGGTGGAAAGATGGGAACAATGAAGCGATGAAGAGATAAAGAGATAAAGCGACAAGGCGAAATGACCACCGTGCAAAAACCCAGATGCCTGCGAGCAGGCATAGTGTGCGCAGGCCTGTCCGGGCAGCGGGCCGGCGTTGGCGAGAGAAATTCGTGGTGGCCTAACGTGGGAGGGCCTGCAGAGAATTTCGGTGCGGGGAGAAGCATTGCCCGGACGCTCCTTTTCTTTGCATACTTTCTTTTGGACGAGCAAAAGAAAGTATGTAGGGTTTGGGGCAAGCCCCAAGGAAGAAGAATTGAGCAGGGAGAAATGAGCTCCGCCGCCGCCGGAGGCTATGGCGGACAAGGGATGAGGCGATGAGCATAAATCTGAATAATAACTCCTCAACCCGAAACCCGATACTCGATACTCAATACTCGATACTCGAAACTTATTACAGGATCAGGGAAGTGGAGCAGGCAATATAATACGTTGTTCTATTGTTGACTTGACACTACCACGAAAAGCAGAAGCTTTTTTTCCGATTTTTTTCATAAATTAGGACAAAACTGCCTGCTTATTATGAGGAGATCCGTTTTTACCGTGCTTTGGATGATGTGGGAGATGCTGCTCCCGGCACAACCCGGCCTGTCCGCCACGCCGGAGAAGACCCGGGAGTTCCTGGAAAAATACCCAAAGGAAGAGCTGTCCGTGATCAAAGGAGGAGACCCTTGTGAGGGCCTGTTCGTACTGGACTCCTGTTATTCCCTGGACTGGTCGACCGGTGACTCCTCCTGGGTGAAGAGGCGGGGCAGTTTCTACAGCTACGATGCCGAAGGAAAGATCCTGCAGGCCGAGAGCCGTTACCCGTCGGGCACCTCCTGGAGGCCCGGCGGCAGGACCCTTTATTTCTATGATAACCATGATCACCTGATCTCCCAGCTGTTCCTCTCCTACAATGCTTCCGCACAGTCCTGGGATACCACAAAACAGTACCTGCGGGATTATTCCGCCGAAGGACTCCTGATGAAAACGGTCGTACAGTATTTCGATCAGGGCACCTGGGAGGACAAGACCCTTTCTTC
>WFRO01000523.1 GCA_015486475.1 Bacteroidales bacterium | reverse complement strand
CGGTCGTTTACTCGACCTTTTTAATGATGAACAGGCCGTTAAGGTAAAAAAAGGAAAGGTCAGACTGACGGTGCCCGGCAAATCCGCAAGAGTTTATGTGATACCCGGAAGATTGGGCCGGTGAAAAGCAGGTATAGCTCTTGCGCAAATATTGGATAATGCAGGCCGGTCATGCGTGTTTCGATCTGCGCCGGTCACTATGTGATTTGTTTCAGGAACAGAAGACCGGAAACTTTTAGTGAATGGATCAATTAGACATAGGGTACAATTTATGAATACAGAAAAAGATTACCGTCAAAAATTTGCTTTCCGTTTAGTCCGGTTGGCTGCGTTCATTTTACTGGCCTCTTATACCGGCATCACGCATCTTAACGCCCAGGATAACAAGATCTGCACGGTTGAGACCCGGGCCTATCCGGGCCGGGATCCTTTCATGTGGGACGGGCTTTATGCGGCCAGCGACGGGAAAGTGTATTCGGCATTGATCCATGAGGGAGTGAGCGCTCATTTTTATGTGTACGACCCGGAGACAGATAAGAATGTCCTGCTCTGTGATCTGGCAGAGTTTCTTCATGAAAGAGGCAAAGGCATCAGATCCACCGGGAAGATCCATAACAAACCGGTCGAGGATGATGAAGGCAACATCTATTTCGTCACCATGAACAACGGGAGCGGGCCGAATACCATTGATTATACCAGTTGGCAGGGGGGGCACTGGATGAAATATGACCCGAAAACAAACACCCTGGAAGATATGGGGTTGGTGGACCGGGGGATAGGCTGTTACCCTTTGACCATAGATAAAAAAAGAGGATATCTTTTCGGGATCGGCTTCACCGGGTATTTTTACCGGTTTGATCTTAAGAAGCGCGTTACTAAAAACTTCGGACGTGTCAGTAACTGGGATGTTTGCCGTGATATTTTTTGCGATGATGAGGGGAATGTTTATATGAGTTATCCGACGGCCCGCGTGGCGAAGTATGATGCTGAAGAAGAAAAAGTGTTCGATACCTCCCTGCATCTTCCGTATGATCCTGCTGTTTTTCCGGCCCAGTTGAAAAACCCGATGATCGACCGGACCAATATCTGGCGTGCCGTGCAATGGGATCCGGCAGATAAAGTGGCCTATGGCATAACCGGCGGTAGCGGTTCCATTTTATTCCGTTTTGATCCTCACGACGGAGCCGGGGGCAGGATCACCCCGCTGGTAAAAATGTGTGACAGCAAATTTTTAGAGGGAGACCGGAAGAACATTCCTTATTCTACCCTCGCTTTTGCGGTGGATACAAAGAACAAAAAGGTGTATTTCGCCCCTTCTGCCCGGGAATTCTCCATCCAAAAATATCAGGAAACCTATGGAAGTGTCAATGCTCATCATCTCATCATGTATGATATAAAAACCGGTAAACGCGTGGATCTGGGCGTCATGCAGGCAGCCGACGGAAGAAAAATATTCGGTTGTGAGGCGATCTCCGTGGCGCCCGACGGGACCGTTTATCTCTGTGGCCAGGCAGAAGTCAGGGATCCTGCCAAAAGCACCCGGATGATCGGCAAGGTTCCTGCAGCCTTGCATCTAATTATTTATAAGCCTGAATATTAGGCGGGAACATTTAACAAAAGTTAAAAAAGATCAAACCATGTTCATAAACAGATCAAAGTCTTTGGCATATATCTTCTTAAGTCTCGGAAGCTTATTGCCGGCAGGCCGGGCTTATTCCCAGGACTGGGCTAAAGCGGTTATCAAAAACCAGCAGCGCGTCGATCTGCGTGATCTCGGCTATCCGGATGTCAATGAGATCCCTGTTAACAGCAGTGCCATAACTTCTCTTTTAACCGCACGGGATGGTATGATCTATGGAGGAACAAGCGGGGATGAAGCTTATCTTTTCTTATTTGATCCTGCGATCAACAAGGTCAGACATCTTGGAAAAATACCCGGACAAAGCGGTATTCACCACGCGATGGTGGAAGATAAGAACGGGAATATTTTTATCGGCACGGGAAAAAATATATTCGAAGAGGTAACCTTGTCCAAATGGGGGGAAGGGGATGATCTGCTGGATGTTACGTTATGGAAAGATATCAAAAAACACTTTCAGGATTATGAGGGAGGACACCTCTATTGTTACCGTCCTGCCAGGAGCAACCGGGATGTCAAACTTGTGGATATGGATGCCGAAGTGGAAGATCTGGGTATCCCCCTGAAAAATAATTCTGTCTATGCCCTTACCATAAATCCGGAAGGAGATGAGATATACGGATTGACCTATCCGGATGATCATTTTTTTATTTACAACATTGCGCTGAAAAAATTCACTGATCTTGGAGAAATTGATCCGCAGAAGGTCTTTCACGGGCCTGAGCGGCAGTGGAGGACGATCGCAAGAGCCCTGATCTGTGATGATTCGGGGCGGGTCTTCATGTCCGGAAATAAAGGGATGCTGGTATATTACGATCCCGGCAGCGGCACACTGGTCAAGACGGATATTGAGCTGCCCGGTGATTACTATTACCTGCAGTTTTATGAGGATTACACTGCCGTGGAGTATTTTGCCAGAGATGCAAATGGTTTGATCTATGGAGGCACAACCGATGGCTATCTGTTTTCTCTGGATCCTGAAAAGATGCAATTGAATAATCTTGGAAAAGTGCGGGGAGACAGACGATTGAGATGTTTAACGGTAGGGAAGGACGGCAAGGTGTATCTTATGGCCGGAGAGATCTCGGCTTCCAGGCCGTGCCAGTTTTATTCCTATGATCCTCAGCGTAGTCATTTTGAAAACCTGGGTCTTTTGATAGCAGACAGGAGCCCTTATTATTACAGGAGAGGACAGCAGTTCGACGCTATGGTCACAGGTCTTGACGGAACCATTTATCTGGGTGAGAGCGAACGCAAATCACATTTATGGATCTATATTCCCTGATCCGGGATCTTATTCAGGTTCTGTGGGGAAGCACAGACTCTTATTCTGTCATGTCCTCTTTTCTGCTTTGTGGATGATCCTGAGCAGGGGTCTTTTTTCTGTACGCATGAAATTTCCTCCCGAAGGCTTCCGGGGTGATGCCGGGGCCGATGGCGATCAGCTCGGTAGGCTGCATCAGCCGGCCGGCGTCCCGGTACTCCACCTTCCCCATCACCGCCTGCACGCTGACGAAGGTGCCGTCCTCTGTTTTTACGGT
>WFRO01000522.1 GCA_015486475.1 Bacteroidales bacterium | reverse complement strand
GGTGAGCCAGCTCGTATGCATCCAGGGTATCCTGTTTTGCCATGAACGAGCGGATCATCTCCAGGAAGGCAGCGATCCTGTTGCGGGTGCCGGCGTTGATCCTGACACCGTAGTTCTCCGGGCTTTCCGCCACTTCCCAGAGGGTCCGGTTGTGCTCTGCCGCGGCGGTCTGCAGTTTCTCGAGGGTCGTTTTCCCGATGCCGCGGGCGGGGTAGTTGATGATCCTTGTCAGGGCTTCGTCGTCGTTGGTGTTGACCACCAGCCGGAAGTAGGCCAGCACGTCCTTGATCTCCTTCCGCTGGTAGAAAGAGATCCCTCCCCACACGCGATACGGTATGTTGCGGCGGCGCAGCGCCTCCTCAAAAGTACGTGACTGGGCATTGGTGCGGTAGAGGATGGCGAAGTCGCCGTACCGCCACTGTTCCTGAAGATGCTCGTCGAAGATCCTGTTGCTGATGATGAACCCTTCCTCCTTGTCGGTGTCGGCTTCCACCACCTCGATGGGGGATCCCTCCTCTTTTTGCGAATAGACCTCCTTGTGTATCTGGGAGGCATTGTTGCGGATGATGCTGTTGGCGACATTGACGATGTTCTTCGTCGAGCGGTAGTTCTGCTCGAGCTTGAAGAGGCGGGCCTCCGGGAAATCCTGCTGGAAGTTGAGGATGTTCTCGATGCGGGCCCCCCGGAACGAGTAGATGCTCTGGGCATCATCGCCCACCACCGAAAGGTTCTGGTGCTCTTCCGAAAGCTTTTTCACGATCATGTACTGGGCCATGTTGGTGTCCTGATACTCGTCAACCAGGATATACCTGTAGTAATCGCGGTATTTTTCCAGCACCTGCGGGAAATCGCGGAAGAGGATGTTGATGTTCAGCAGGAGATCGTCGAAGTCCATGGCATCCGCTTTCTTGCAGCGCCGGGCGTAGATCTTGTAGATCTCGCCCATGCGTTCCATCTTGTTTCGGGCATCACGCTGGGTGATCTCGGGGATGGTACCATATACCTGGGCCGTGATGAGCATGTTCTTGGCCCAGGAGATCTTACCGTGCACACTGGCGGGTTTGTAGATCTTGTCATCGAGGCGTAGCTCTTTGATGATCGTTTTGAGCAGGTTGCGCGAGTCGGTGGTGTCGTAAATGCTGTAGCTGGACTTGTATCCCAGCAGATGGCCTTCGCTGCGCAGGATACGGGCGAAGATGGAGTGGAAGGTGCCCATCCACAGGTAGTGGGCCTGCTCTTCTCCCACCAGCCGGCGGATGCGTTCCCGCATCTCCCGGGCCGCTTTGTTGGTGAAGGTGAGGGCCAGGATCCTGCTCGCCTTCACGCCCTGTGTCAGGAGATAGGCGATGCGGTAGGTGAGCACGCGTGTTTTGCCGGATCCTGCGCCGGCAATGATAAGCGACGGCCCCTCGGTGTGCCGGACAGCCTCCCGCTGGGCCTCATTGAGATCATTCAGAAAATCTTTGTCCATGAGCGAAATTGAAACCTCAAAAATATATATAGTTTGGCAAAAAAATCTTACCATTGCCAGGTTTCTTTGGGGAAGTTATGAACAAAAGGAAGTGCCTAAAGTGCCTAGAGTTTGGAGTGCCTAGAGTTAAATCAGCCTAAAAACTATATATTATCTGTCCTTCCCGTCCCCCTGACCCCCTAGCGCCTTCGTCCCGGTTTACCGGGACTACGGGCCACAAGGAAGGGAGGACGCTCACTCACATTTTGGCTAATGATTTGCAGGCAGACTTCCCCTTTTTCCCTCGGGCACCGGAGCAACAGCGTAGGTGACAGGGGACCGAGGGGGTGTGATGGGCAAGAGTGCACCCAAAAAAAGAAGATTTCCTCTTTTTGAATGCCGGATAAAATATTTTCCGTTATTTTCGTTCTCTAAATAAATCATCATCATCGGTAAATCTGTATTTTATTGTCAGGGATATTGGAAAAGAAGAACAACATAACGATCACACATTGTTTTGGGGCGCTCTTTTTTTCGGTCCTTTTTTTGTTCTCCGGCGGTGAGGCCTTCTCCCAGATCACCGGAAACGGGTATTCGGCGGTGGATACGGCCCGTTATCCTTCGGATACGCTGGAACTGCGGAGGGATCCTGTCTTTGTCTGGTGCGGTACCGATGATCCGTTGGTACAGGGCTCGCTGACGGCTGAGCCTCCGGGTGGTGTGGCAGGATGGGATTTTACCTGGCTGATGTACGATCCGGTCACCTTTACTTATGATTCGGTGGTGAAGAGCGAAAGTAGCGTGGAACGATCCACCGCCGAAGGTCTTAACAGCGGCGGTTATGCTGTGCACATCCGGGATGCCGCCTCCCTCGACACTTTTTTCTACGCCTGGGTGATGGTGGATACCC
>WFRO01000521.1 GCA_015486475.1 Bacteroidales bacterium | reverse complement strand
TCGCAGAGGATGATGCGTGCGCCCATATCGATGAGCTTATCCACGAAGAAAAGGCGGCTCTCGAAGAGACGCTGGTGGATGAGAACGCTGCCGCGGGCCTGGGTGGCCGTGACGAGGAAGACGCTCAGCAGGTCGGGGGTGAGGGCAGGCCAGATGCCATCGGCGAGGGTCATGATGGAGCCGTCGAGGAAATTCTCTATTTCATAATGTTCCTGCGCGGGGACGAGGATATCATCCCCTTCTTTTTCGAGGGTGATTCCCAGCCGGCGGAAGGCCAGGGGGATGAGACCCAGGTGGTCGAAGGAGACGTTGTGTATGCGCAGCGCCGATCCTGTCATGGCTGCCATGCCTATGAAGCTGCCTGTCTCGATCATATCCGGCAGGATGGTGTGGCTGCAGCCCTGCAGGGAGGCCACTCCCTCGATGTGCAGCAGGTTGGAGCCGATGCCTTCTATGCGGGCGCCCATGGCGGTGAGCATGCGGCACAGCTGCTGTATGTAAGGTTCGCAGGCGGCGTTGAAGATCGTGGTTTTCCCTTCGGCCAGCACGGCAGCCATGATCAGGTTGGCCGTGCCGGTGACCGAGGCCTCATCGAGCAGCATGTAGGTGCCGCGGAGGCCCTGTGTCTCCAGGGCGAAGGCCTGCTGTTCCTCCACATAGCGGAAGGAGGCGCCCAGCATCTCAAAGCCTTTCAGGTGGGTGTCCAGGCGGCGGCGGCCGATCTTGTCGCCGCCGGGACGCGGGATGAAACCCGTGCCGGTGCGGGCCAGCAGCGGGCCTGTGAGCATCACCGAGCCCCGCAGGTTGCCGGCGATCTCGCGGTACTCCGGCGACCGCAGCTGTGCCGTGTCGATATGTTCTGCCCGGAAGGTGAAGGTGTGATCGCCGGTCTGCTCGACCGTGGCTCCCAGGATCTTTACCAGATCGATCATGCGCAGCACATCACGGATCAGGGGGATGTTATGCACGGTCACGCTGTCGGCCGTGAGCAGTGTCGCTGCAATGATCTGGAGCGCCTCGTTCTTGGCTCCCTGGGGGGTGATGGTGCCGGAGAGCTGCCGGCCTCCCCTGACCCTGAATGTTCCCATGCGAGCGGGTGTTATTTATTCTTTCGCTGGTTTTTCTTCTTCCGGTAGTTCTTCTGGGGATGAGGCGTCTGGGGCACCAGTTCCCTGGCATCTTTCAGGACCACCCCTTCTTTCACTTTCAGTGCTCCGTTGGTGATCTCCTCGATATCCTTGAAGATGACCTGATCGTTCACCTGGGGTCTGTTCCAGATGAGGTATTGTTTTTTCATGTGGTTGGCGATGGCTTCGAGGGCATAGTTTTTTTCCTCTTCGCTCTCCATCTCCGCCACCTCCCGCAGCAGTTGCTCAATGAGAAAACCGTAGTGCTTGTATTTGATGTTGTGGGTGCTGTACGAGACCTTCCTGGGGGGCTCCTGCAGTTTCTCCTCGGTAGGAAGATCGTACGGCGCGTCGATGTCCAGGTCGAAATCGGCCATAATGGCCAGATGGTCCCACAGCTTGTGCTCGAAGTCTTCCATCTCCTTGTTGTGCGGGTACATGTTCGCCATGATGGCGACAATGGTGCGGGCTGCGAGGTTCCGTTCTTCCCGGTCTTCAATGGTCTTCATGTAATCCACCATCCTTTGGATATTGCGGCCGTATTCGGGCAGTTTCAGGGGCTCGCGTGTGGTATTGTAATCGAATTTTTTTCTCATGATCGTTGGTTGTGAATATTTTCAGGTAAATGCCGGGATCCGTTTTTATTCCCCGGCGGTAAAGGTCTGAACAGGTCTTCGGACAGGTGGCGCAGATCCCGTTTAAACCACCGGATCGATAATTTTCAATTTTGCAAATTTAAGCAATAATTGCTTTTGTCCGAAATCTTTAAAGAAAACAGTTGCTTTTGTCTCGGGAAAGTCTCCCTCGGTCTGCAGCACTTTCCCCGTACCAAAGCGTGCATGTTCCACTTCCATGCCGGCTTTTATCCTGCGGGGATCGTCGGGGACGAAATTTTCCGGGGCGCTTTTCCCCGGTGATGAAAAGGTTTTTTTCCGGATGTGAGTTTTTTGGGGGGAAGAGATATGGACACGAAGGCCGGGTGAGCTATGATCCTGCGTGCCGGCGTTTATCCTGCCTCTGTTGAGATCGCTCCGGCCGGGGAAGTTTACATAGCGGGGGTCCAGTTCATTCAGGAAACGGCTGGGGCGGCAGGGGGTGATCGATCCCCATTTGTAACGGGTGTTGGCATAGGTGATGGTGACACGCTCGCGGGCCCGTGTCAGGGCCACATAGAAAAGTCGCCGCTCTTCTTCCAGCTCTTTCTGTGTCCCAAGCGACATCTGAGAGGGGAAGAGATTCTCCTCGAGGCCGGCAATGAAGACATGGCGGAACTCCAGTCCTTTGGCGGCGTGGATCGTCATGATCTTCACCGTGTCGGCGATGGTGTCGTTGTCAAGATCCTGATCGGTGAGCAGCACCACGCTCTGAAGGAACTCGTCCAGTCGCACAAAACGGCCTTCCTGCTCGGGTGACCCGATGAATTCGCTGATGCCGTTCAGCAGCTCTTTTACGTTCTCATACTTGCTGATCTCCTCGGGCGAAGTGCCGTTGAGGTCTTTCAGGATACCTGTTTCCCTGGTGATCAGGTGAGCCAGCTCGTATGCATCCAGGGTATCCTGTTTTGCCATGAACGAGCGGATCATCTCCAGGAAGGCAGCGATCCTGTTGCGGGTGCCGGAGTTGATCCTGACACCGTAGTTCTCCGGGTTTTCCGCCACTTCCCAGAGAGTCCGGTTGTGCTCTGCCGCGGCGGCCTGCAGTTTCTCGAGGGTCGTTTTCCCGATGCCGCGGGCGGGGTAGTTGATGATCCTTGTCAGGGCTTCGTCGTCGTTGGTGTTGACCAC
>WFRO01000520.1 GCA_015486475.1 Bacteroidales bacterium | reverse complement strand
TAAGGATAGCCTTTCTCATGCAGCTCTTTCAGATAGTCGAAGACCTGTTTCTCCCGCAGTGCATTTTCCACGTTATGGTTTTCGAGCGCCCCGTGGAACATGGAATATCCTTTGCCATGGATCCAGCAGAGGACCTTTTCCTGTCCCGAAGGAGATTGCCACCAGAAAGGCTTGTCCCCCATTTCCGGGAGGATATGTCCGATGTGATCGAAGGTATTGGTCCCTATGGAAAAATATTTCACACCGTTCTGTGCCAGTACCGGCACCAGTCCCCAGGTATAGCCCGGTATATCACTGATCATAGCTGTCTTCAGGGGCACTCCTATGGAATCTGCCAGACGGCATGCCGGCGCCACCAGTTGCATCAGCTCTTCGGGGCGGCACAAGCCCGTGAGTTCATTGGCAAAGAGGGCGTCCAGCTCGATCCGTCCCTGCCGTATGGCCCGTACCATCCGCTCCTTTTCGGCGGGAGCAGCCTGACGCATCCATGTCACCAGCGGCCACATCACCTCCACATTCCATTTGAACTGATCTCCTGCCGGCCTGTCGCTGCTCGCCTCAGCATACTGCAGGGCTTTCTCCAGGTTGTGCCACTGGATACGTTGCACCTCCGACTGTACCTGCGTATAACCTATGTCCACATGGGAATGGTGCAGCAGGTAGATGGTTTTCTCCTGCACCGGAATCAGCTGAATATATTGCCGGGCCAGGATCTTTTTATCTTTTTTCAGGGAGAAGCACAGTTCTTTTTTCTTTTTCACCACCGGCACATAACGCCGCCAGGTGTTCATCCCCGCCTGCAGGGTCACCTCCCCGCGCTCA
Organism: Bacteroidales bacterium; assembly: GCA_015486475.1. Taxonomy (GTDB): domain Bacteria; phylum Bacteroidota; class Bacteroidia; order Bacteroidales; family VadinHA17; genus DRPN01. Next base: position 7,824 of record WFRO01000520.1, on the reverse strand, counting down.
TCCCCCAGCTGCATATCCACCCTGACAGGATCGCCCAGATGCACCAGGTCGATGCGTACCAGGTTCATCTTTTCACCTTTCTGCCAGACCACGGCTTCCTGGCTTTCTATATCGAGCGCGGGTGCAGGGACATAGCGGTAAGTCATGTACCACACACGGCTCCCGGCTGACTCACCCATGATCTTCAGTCGCAGGGGTTTCCCTTTTTCCACTTCTCCGGCAGGCACGGACAGTACCATAAAACCGGCCAGGTCGCCGTGCTTATCTACCATCACAGGCCGGAAATGCAGACGGATACCTTTTGTTCCGGTGATACTCCGGTCTTTCATCTCCCTGTCTGCCGGATTTTTGAACGTAAGCACCTTTTTGTCATTGACGAACAGGTCGAACCGGTGTTGTTCCTTATTTACATCCACGGCACATACCCAGATAAAACGGGCTGTATCACCTGTAAAATTCTCCGGAACCGGTTCCGTTTCCCATACAATGAACTGTTCCCGGTCGATACTTCTAACCAGCAAGGCATCTTTGATCACAGGCAGGGGAGCATGATATGGGAGGATCTGTCCCGTTATGCTTTTTGCATAGCCGGCGATGTATTTTTCAGCGACCGGGTCATGAAATGGCACCTCTGTCTTACAGGCTGTGAAGACAAGGAACCCCAGGAACATAACTGCAGAGATTCTGATCTTTCTAAACATTTTTTTCATTTTACGATGATCTCATCACAGAAGAGCCAGGCCTTGTTGCCGGCGCCGGGCGCCCAGCCGGGACAGGTCCCCACATTGTTGGCTATGACGCGTACATATCTCGCCCGCACGGGCTTTTCCTCCCAGCGTATCACCAGCTTTTCCGGTCCCTCTGCACGGGAGGGATTTTCCGGATGGCCGTAGTAGACCAGTCCAAAGTGTTTTCCGTCTTCCGAGACATAGAACGAGGCCTGTCGCGGATAATGGATATAGACGTTCAGTTGTTGCAGGAATCCTGCCGCTATGGAGTGTATGTCGGTCATCTCTCCCAGGTCGATGGTGGCCACCAGATCGTCACCGGGGTATCCCTGCCAGGCTGGATCCTTGTAAGCAGGTTTTGCCAGGATGCCGTCCGTAAGGGCACCGAAACCTCCCCCGTCATAACGGGCAGAAAAGAGGTTCTCCAGCTGCGGTACACATCCCAGGGCTTTGTGCACCACCAGGTCCTGCCGCAGGATCCCCAGGAGGATTCCTTCCCGGAAAACCCCTGCTGTCAGCGAAGCATCCTGTGTGAGGAGCGCAGGCCCCTCGTAAAGAGGAGAAGAGAGATCCGGCACCCGGCCGGTATTATCATAACGTATCACGCCGTCTTTAACAGGGCTCTGCAGGGTCACCTGCAATGCCTCTCCCACCCCGGCGACCTCTGTCTTCATCAGGATCACCGGCACCAGGTCCAGATCATCGAACCAGGCCGTCCCCCGCGTGTCCAGGGTCAGCCCCGGCGAGATGCGGACAACAGCCTGGGTACTGTCATCCGGGGTGATGAACATCTCATAGTTTTTCCATTCTGTGGTCAGGGGAAACGTTTTACTGACAATGCTTCCTGCCGTTAAGCTGAAAGAAGGATCCGGCGGCTTTTTATGAAAGAGACGGTACAGGAAGCTCCGGGACGACCAGGTGTCCTGCCGGGGCGCTCCTTTTGCCCAGACCGACAGCCGGTACGTATGCCCATATTCCAGATAGGACGGGAAGAAAGAAAGGGTCACCCCTTTTCCGTCCTCCGGCGTGACGAGCCGCACCGAATGTTCCCCGGAGTGTGCCACCCGCGCGTCGACGAAATAGGTCGCTCCCCGGTCTTTCCCGGCACGCGCATAACAGGCAGAGGGAACACCCGGAACGGGCAGATACTCAAACCCCGGATCCACCATCATGTTCAGCGTGTCTTTTTCCCCGGACCGGTCCTCCACACCCCGGGTGATCCTGAACACCCTTGTTCCGAAAGCGTCGATCATATCACTTATGCAATGCTTCATGACCGGCGTCTCTCTGTTTTCGAACATCACCTCTGCGGTCTTCACGCCGGGAAGGTCAGACGGCAGGTACACCTTCAGCGGTAAAGGTTTGTTGACGGTATTCACACACAGGATGACCATCGAGCTGTCGCGGCGCCATCCTTTCACGCGTACGGAAGGCTGGTCCACAGATAATCCTGACACCTCTTTCCCGTACACATAAAACGGGGTCAGTTCAGCCGTTTCGAGAGCCATCCTGCCACATTCCTCCCAGGCAGGGATCGATTTGGGGAAACCGTTGAGGCCGTTCCGGACAAAATACTTTATGCCCCTGGCGCCGTTGATCAGCGCCAGGTAGGTCATCACCCGCATCTCCTGCGGCGTGGGCTCGCGCTGCCAGTGCTCGGCCCCGCCGAACGCCTGGGGAACGATCCAGAGTGGTTTGTCAGGGTACATGGTTTTTTCCAGCATCCTGCTGACATATTCCACCTCGGTGACGGGACGGTTGGGTATCGGATAAGGATCAGCCATGACAATGTCCATGGCATCCCGGTAGCGCCAGGCCTGCTGCTGTGTCATGAAGACCATGGTCACAGGATGGTAGGGATCCAGTTGCTTTATAAGCCTATAGGTTTCTATGAGTGATTCCGGAGGCACACCGTTGCCCACCGGCTCATCCGCAATATACCAGGAGAGCAGGGCCGGATGATCACGGAATGCTGTCACCTCGCGGATGAGCCGTGTCCGTTTCTCCTGGTCACTCACATCCATGGTCGATCGTACTCCACCCTCGCCGGCCACGCTCAGCAGATTGTAATTGACTTTCATGCCCAGCGCCGCACAACGGTCCATCCAGGCTTTCCTGTACTTAAAGGTCTTGTCCTCGATCTTCTGATAGGGAGAGATCATGTTGAAACCCCGCACCACCTCCTCCTCAGGCAGGGTAGGCTGCACAGGGGAATAGGCATAGAACCCAAAAGGTATGAAAGGGAGATCACCGACGATGAGGGTACCGCTCAGCCGGTCGATCTTCACCGCATTGAAACGGGACGGCAGCTTTTTCACCGGAACGACCGTATCGAGATATACCGATCCGTCCTTTCTTTTCAGCAGGCACCGTACAGGGTTGTCTCCCTCCTCCATGCCGGCCAGGGACAGCGGGATCCGGTTCATCCCGGCCGTGAGGACATGATCCGTCACCAGCGCTTGTCCTCCCAGAGAGATACCGGCCGCTGCCGGAGGATCGTCAGGCTGGTCCAGATAGATGAGTATCTCCCCGCTCTTCTCTGTCGTATAATAATCCTGCCGGCTTAGAACAGACACTTTGGAAGCGAATGTGGTCAAGCTTGTCAGCAAGGTAAAAAAGAACAGAAGGAAGGGGAGCTTGGGACTGTTCATGGTTTGAGGTTTGATGCAGCCTGCGGCTGCGTTTGTGGTTTGAATTGTTTCAGGTTTCAAGTTCCATGTTCCAGGTTGGGGCTGACAATTAGTCTCATCGCTCTTTGCTCATGGCTCATTGCTCATAGCTGTCTTCCACGTCAGGCCGTCCTGGCAGATGTGCCAGAGGGTTTTTCCGGGGCCCTGCATGGTTATCTCATACATATCGCCGGTGGTCTGTATTTCAGGCCAGGCCGTGAACCGGTCGAACACCCCGGGATCCACTCCCAGCTCCTCGAACGAAGAGGTCCAGCTGCCGGTCCGGTCATGATATCTCTTTTCTTTATAGTACAGGTTGCGCAACACCCATTTCTCTTTTTCTCCCGGGGGCATCGTAAATATATCCTTTCCTTCGCCGGCCGTTTTATCAGAGAAGAGCAGATAACCCCAGGTTTCGGGCGCATGCATGTTGATGATGCCCTGGGGCGACCACACCCAGTTATGCTCGGGGAGTCTTTTCCCCTTCTCATCCGTTCTCACCACATAGCGTCCGTTGTGTACGGTGGTTTCCCACTCCACGCGGGAGAAATTGATCCTCCATACGTTACCTGCAACAGGTTTTTTCTGTTCCGGTGCACATTCCCGCAGGATCTCCCAGGGCATAGCGATCTCGATGGTCCATTTATCGTCCTTATCACCCGGTTTGTTCAGGGTACCATACACATGCACGCCTCTTTTCAGGCCTCTGATATCCCAGCCGTTCACCGGCGGCCCCCCGTCACGATAGGGTTTTATCAGGAGCAGGTCCCACCATGTCGCGAAAGCGTTCATCTCATATTCATAATACTGATGGGTATCCCCGTCAGGATCGATGAATACTTCAAAATCGTTGTCATAGAAGATCACTGTGTCCCGTTGCCGCAGGGTGGCCCAAATGTCAGGTTCTTCCAGCTCTGCCGCAATGTAGAGGTAATCCTCGTCCCACATCATCTTCACCCTGGTCTGTAGCGGGGGCCGGGGCTTCAGCGAGCCTTCGATATCCCCGAAATATTCTGTCCAGAGGGCTTTGCCCCACTCCTTACCGGTCAGGATCCCATCCACCTTTATGGAGGCCGGGGTCCTGTAACAAATATAATGATGGGGTGCGAACGGTATCTTCAGTTCATAGAAACCCTCTTCATTTTTCGCTTTGTTCTCTTTACCACCTTTTTGATCCGACCTGCCGCAGCCTGCCAGTAACAGAAAAAGGGCTGCCACTCCGTAAGAAAAGTAAATTCGTACCATACTTTTAAAATTACAGGATTATTCTTTATCGTACCAGGAAGTACTTCCAGTGTTTTTCATTCATACTGCCGTAACGGAAGAGGCAGAGGCCCTGTGCTTCCTCTCCGGCACAGGAAATCAGGAACGAAGGAAGCATTACGGCAGCTCTCAGACTTGTCAGAGAATATCTGATAAAATCTTTTCTTTCCATATTCACTGGTTTAATGAGGATACGAGGGTATGGAGCAGGTCTCCGTCATGATCGCCCGACAGTTCCCAGAACATGATCCCGCCCAGATGTTTTTTCCTGACATATTTGGCTTTTTCCGTTACCGAGCGTGGATCGTCAAAGGTCACGAACATCTGTTCCTTTTCGTTCCACAGCCAGGAGGCCCGGGCGCGCCGGTCCCAGTTGAGGCTGAAACCGGACAGGTTCTCCAGTGAATCCACGATCGTGTAATAGGGCATCTCTCCCCTGGCCCCGGTGCTCTCCTGGCATAGTCCTTTGTTCCGGGGTTCCACCTTCTTCCACCAGCGACCGTAAAAAGCGGCTCCTATCACGATCTTGTCCCGTGGCACGCCGGCATCCAGGAACATTTTCACCGAACGGTCCACGGAATTCCCCTGAGGCTCACAGCGGGGTGTATACAGATTGGTAAGATGACCGGTCAGGGATTCCCAGCCCCCGTGATAATCATAGGTCATCACGTTGATATAATCGACCAGCTGCACGATATCCCGCATGATCACATGGTCCATCCAGGTCTGGTTGGCAGCCGCAGCGACAGACAGCAGATAAGGTTTCCCGTCCCTGCTGAGGAAAGACATCCGGTCGAGGGCGATCCGGATCGCCTCCAGGAGCAGGGAAAAGTTGTATTTATCGGCAGGACGGTACACATTCCCGGCGCCTTCCTGTCCGGGATACTCCCAGTCGATATCCACCCCGTCGAGGTTGTAGGTGGAGACCAGCACAGCCAGCCGCGAAGCAAAAAGACGCCGCGAAGAGTCGGTGAGAGCCACATCCGAAAAATGCATGGAGCCTCCCCATCCTCCTACCGAAAGCAGTACTTTCAGGCCGGGGTTGGCAGAAGTCAATGATGTCAGATAATAGAGGTTCTTTTCATCATCCCGGCCGGGGAGATAAGGAACCCCGTCCTTTATCAGTGCAAAAGCATAGTTGATATGTGTCAGGGATGTTGCCGGCACTTTCTCCCCTGTTTTGAAACGTGCTCCCTGCACATAGGCGATCACGCGGGGAGAACTCTTCCTGTCCTCCGGACGGGGTGAACAGGAAGCAAGCAAAAAAAGGGCTATCAGACTGAACCCAAGGATATTTCGTCTTCTTTTCAGGATGATCTGTAACATACTTTAAAAAATGGAATAAAAATACACAGGAAGAATATCTCCGCTGCCTTTCAAAGCTACGAAGATCCTCTGCACCGGCCAAATCCGGAGGCATTTTTTTAGCCTTTTCCTGTGATCGTTCTCCCGCTGATATCCCCCGATTTTCTTACCTTTGCGCAAAAACCACGCATGAAACCGATATCCGAACTGACGCCTGCCGAGCTCAATGCCCTGAGCCGGAACACCCTGATGGAGAGCCTGGGCATAGAGTATCTGGATGTGGAGGAGGGTTTTGTACGGGCGCGCATGCCGGTAGACCGTCGCACGCTGCAGCCGGTGGCCAACATCCTTCACGGAGGGGCCAGCCTGGCCCTGGCTGAGACCGTAGGCAGCCTGGGCTCCATCCTGATCACGGACATGGAGAGATATGATGTCCGGGGAGCAGCTCTTACCGCCAACCATGTACGCCCTGTAAAAGAGGGATGGGTCTATGCCGAAGCACGCCTCCTGCACCAGGGCCGCAACACCCACATCTGGAACATTGACATCTTCAACGAAGCGCACGAGCTGGTATCCGCGGCCCGTCTGACCAACTTCATTGTGTCCCGGCAGGGAAATTAAAAGAACATCCATGATCAACCTGTTGATAAAGACCGGTTATCCTTTCGTCACTTTCCGTTATCCTCACGAGAGCGAGTTCATCAACATCGTCCAGAACGACAGGGAGATCAACACTTTCCGGCCGGAAGAGATGCCGGATCTTTCCGGTTTTTTTCTGGCTCCCTTCGATGAAGGATCCCGGTTACCCCCGGTGTATATACGGCACGACCTCTCCTACACATGGGCTCCGGGACATGAAGGATCGGGGCCCGTAGCCCTGCAGGAACCGGAAACGACAGCCTCGCATGACCCGGATATCCCCGGAAAGAAAGCCTATCTGAAGAAGATCGGGGAGATCCTCTCGAGGATAGAGCAGGGCCAGGCCGAGAAAGTGGTACTGACCCGTCCCGAAGCGGTCCCTCTGCCGGAGGTATTTGATTTCACGGCTTTTTTCACGACGCTCCATCATCAATATCCCGCGGCCTTTATTTTCCTGGTTTATCTGCCGGGCCGTGGCATCTGGGCAGGAGCCACGCCGGAGGTGTTGCTGAATGCGACGGGGCAATATTACGAAACCACGGCCCTCGCCGGTACGTTGCCACTGGACGAAAGCAGGAGCATCCCTGACTGGGGCTCCAAAGAGCTTCATGAGCAGCAGATCGTAACCGACTACATCCTGGAAGAGCTGCGGCGTGCCGGTTTCCGGACTGTTCCGAACAAAGGACCCCATACGGTGATCGCGGGGGGCATGGCCCACCTGGAGACGACCATACGTATCGCCAGGACGGGACATCCGGAAGATATTGCCCGGTTGTTACAGGCCCTGCATCCCACACCGGCGATCTGTGGTTACCCCCAGCAGGCGGCGCTCGAGATCCTGAGAGAAACGGAGCTGTATGACCGGCAATACTACACCGGTTACCTGGGTCCCTGGAACACACGTTATCCTTCCCGCCTGTACATAAACATCCGGAGCATGCAGTTCCTCCCCGGGATGCGCCGTGCGCTCCTGTATGCAGGAGGAGGCCTCACTGCCGCCTCGGTGCCGGAGAAAGAGTGGGAAGAGACCCGGCTGAAGATGAACACCCTCTTGTCCGTTTTGGAAAAAATGCCCAACTTTACCGGATGAACCCGGCCAAAGCATATCTGGGCATACTGGTACGTATCTTCCGGGAGAAGGGCCTGCAAACGGTCGTCTTCTCTCCGGGTTCCCGCAATGCACCGCTCATCCGGGCCTTCACCGCTGTCCCGGGGTTGCG
>WFRO01000519.1 GCA_015486475.1 Bacteroidales bacterium | reverse complement strand
GGCATCCTTTTGGCCCGGTCATCCGACGGATCCTCGGGCGTATGCCGGTCGTCAAAGATGAACAACCCGTTTCCACGGGGTACCAACACCCATTTGAACCCATTCTCATCGATGATGATATCTCCCAGGATCATGTCCGGTACATATTTTTTATAGGGGAGGCTGTGCCAGGTGCCGTCGTCATTCCTGAAGGAGATGGGTTCATTCACGCTGCCGTTGGTTACCCATAATCTGTGCTCGTTGTCAAAGACCATCCCGCCAACACGGATGAAATTTTGTCCCGGAATGATACTTTGCAGCGAGCTGTTGTCTTCATTGTAGATCGTCTCCACCTGCCTGTTTTTAAGAACCGCTATTCCGTAGTTCCAGGAAGAGAGATAGATCAGGTCGGGGTCACGGGGATCTTCAAGGATCCGTACAATGTCTTTAATGTTATAGTCGATAAAATTCTCCCATTCATTGTTTATGAGGAAATACGTTTTGGCCGGTTTATAGAGTGCATTCCATGAATTGTCATACCCTCCTGCGGCTATGGCCATGGTGTGTTCCCATGCCCGCAGATAAAAAACCTCATTGGTATAGGGTCCTGGGGGTAAATTCCCTCCATACCACTGAAAATCCTTCGTAGAGATCAATCCCCCGTTGTTGTCAGCGATCCATAAAGTCCCGTTCGCATCAAAAAGTGCATCCCGTGCTTTGGCGGCAGCGAACCCATAATCATCTATGATCCGTTCAAGGACCAGTTGTTGGTCATAAATATGGATCTTGTCGCCGCCTGTAATGAGGAGCCGGCCCCCGCTGGACCGCAGGCTGTAGTTCCTGGTACCCTGTTGAGAGGAAAAGAACTTCCAGTTGCCGTTATCCAGATAATATACCGTGTCCTGTGCCAGGGAGGGGCCTGACCTGTTGATAAAAAGATAATTACCAAAGGCAGTGATGATGTTAAAGGAATTCCGGGCCCCCGGGACATCGTTCAGATGTTGCCAGGCACCGAACCAGACCAGATCCGGTGCATTTTTGTCAGCCCGGTAGATCCCTTCCTGGGTGGCAGCATAGAAAAAATCATGGAACAAAGCCAGCCCGTAAACGTTCAGGTGTTTACCATTCTCTCCTATGTAATAAGTGTCTTTGATCTCTTCTTTTACCAGATCGACAACAACGATCCCAAAGCTGCATGAGAGGTATGCATACTCTCCCAGAACCAGGATATCATTGATGGTTTTTACTTCGGTCATGGGCTTTCTGAGAATATCGCTCAGGTTACGTATCCCATCCGGTTTGATGAGGTCGATATTCGAATTATTGTATGCAACGATCAGTATGTTCTCATCCGGAGAATAAGCAGTAACCTTTACTCCGTAGTCGGACAGCCCGTTTGTTTTTGAGAAGGTATGGAGGGAATGATCGGCCTTGTCGAGATAGAAAAACCCGTATTCTGTCGTGCAATAAACGGAAGAAGGGGTTTCCGTGACCCGTAATGCATGAGAGTAATTAAAATGATCTCTCCACTCTCCCGGTTTTAACTGAGCGGGGGAAGGAAAAACCCCGGCGAGAAAAGCCGACAGTAATAAGGATATTTTTATCAGAAGATCCATGCAGTAAAAAATGAGATTGACTTACAGTTCACGGCCCAAATTATTGTTAAGATAGTTCGCGAATTTAGCAAAAGCCCGTGACCTGTGAGATATGCTGTTTTTCAGATCGGCAGCCATTTCAGCGAAGGTGAGGTCATACCCTTCCGGCAGAAAAACCGGATCATAGCCAAAACCGTAGGATCCTCGGGGTTCTGTACCAATTGTCCCGTTGACGATCCCTTCAAAAAAGATCTCCTTGCCATCCGGGGGAATAAAAGCAATGACCGTTCTGAAACGGGCTTTTCTGTTCGTTTTATTTTTCAGTTCTTTCAGGATCTTTTGCATGTTTTTCCGGTCATTTTTTCCGGGCCCGGCATAACGGGCGGAATAAACGCCGGGTCTGCCGTTCAGGGCTTCCACTTCCAGCCCCGTATCATCCGCAAATGTGGGAATGCCGGTCTTGTCAAAAATGTACCTGGCTTTGAACAGGGCATTGCCTTCCAGCGTGTCGGATTCTTCGGGGATGTCACCTGTGAGGGCTACATCTTCCAGGCTGATTACCTCAAACCCTGATCCGGCTATCTGCCTGACCTCCTCCAGTTTGTGTTTGTTATTGGTGGCGAAAAGGATTTTCATGACAATACATAAAAAGAAACAAGGCAGTTGATCTACCTTGTTCCAAAACGAAAAATAAGAAATATTATTCTCATGCAAAGGATTTCCCTGGGAATCCGTGATCCGGGCAGATCATCCGCCCATAGCTGAAAACCCTCCTGACCGTCTGAGTGACGGGTCAGGGTTGACGCACATGATCGGAATTTTTTCCTTGTTGGCGATGATATGTTGCTCATCAGCCCCCAGGGCATAATCGGCAATGGAAATATCTTTGGTGGTCATTACCAGGATCATGTCAGCATCAACCTTCTTGGCGAAATCAATGGTCTCCTGCCAGAATTTCTTGTTTCCCGGTGCTGTGTGGATCTCGTAATCAATGTTTTTACTGTCCAGAAATTTCCGGGTGAAGAGCAGGTTGTTCCGGATCTTGGTCTGGAATAATTTGTCTTTATAGTTTTGTTTGAATATGTAAAACTTGGTCTTGTAATATTTGGAGAGATAGTTCACCCACTGGATCTTTTCCTTGTTCTCACTACGGAAATCGATCGGAAAAACGATCTTTTCAAATTTTCTTTTTTCGGGAGGTGACTGAACAATGATGAAAGGGACTGTGGAATTTACGATCACTTTAAGTGCCCAGCTCCCTGTCAGTTTCTGGATACCTTTCCGTCCATGGGTTCCCATAATGACAAGGTTGGCATTTACTTCATTCGCGATCTCCCCTATGTCCTTAAAAATGCTCCCTTCCCTGACAACATAACGGGGCTTCAGGAAATGCTTCTTGAAGGTTTCTTCAACGATCGCTTCACAACGTTTTTCCGCTAACGGGATGTCGTCTTTACTTTTCACAATATGCACCAGTACGATGTCATTCTCCATGATAGGAGAGATCACCAGTGCATGTTCCAGGGCATAATCTCCAATTTGAGTGAAATCATGCGGAACTACGATGGTTTGGTCACTTTTTTCCATGGATCCGTTTTTGTTTGTTGACAATCCGTAATTTTAACTAAATTTGAACACGGCTATTACAGGCCGCAGATCAAGTTATGAAAATTTCCTTAAAGATAACGAATATAATATTATTTTTCTTATTTGCGGGAGACTTTACCGCTTTCCCTGTTAATTTTCCCGGCACAAATGCTCACAATGCTACCCGTCAGATCGTTATTTCACATTGTGTCAGGACATTCGTTATTGGCAGGGATACACTGATAAGGGATGCCGGTTTTTTACCGGCCTATACCCAAAAGGATTTTTCCTACAAAGATAATTATGTCTCTGTCGAATTGAACGTTCCAGCCGACAGAGGTGAGACAAAATATCTTTTCGAGTTGAAAGGAAAGCCTTTTGCTGCAGATCAGCCTCTCACCTATCCGTTCAAGGAATATACCAACCTGCCGGCCGGAAATTATTTGTTAAAGGTTTACCTGATCCGGGGCGGTGAAAGAAAACCCTGTATGGAGTATTCTTTCCGTATACTGGCACCTTTTTATAAGACCAGGGTTGCGTACCTCCTTTATCTGGCGGGCTTTATTCTTTTGGTGTGGACAATATTTACCGTATGGAACTACAATTTTGCAAAACAGCGTTACAGGCTGGAAGGGATCATCAATAAAAGGACCGAGGAACTGTTGCGGGAAAAGGACAGGACGGAACAATTGCTGGCCAATGTGTTGCCTAAAGATACGGCGGACGAGATCAAATCCACCGGAAAAGCCAAAAAGAAAAAGTTTCAGATGGCTACGGTGCTTTTCTCAGATATACAGGGATTTACAAGGATCGCTGAGTCCCTGAACCCGGAGATCCTGATAGATCAGCTGGATCATTTTTTCTTTTATTTCGATTCAGTGGTTGAAAAATACAACATTGAGAAGATCAAGACCATCGGGGACGCATATATGTGTGCAGGAGGCATTCCTGAAAAAAACAGAACGAACCCGGTAGAGGTGGTACTGGCTGCTCTGGAGATGCAACAATATATGATCAAGCTCAGGAATGAGTTGACGTCAAAAGGATTGCCCGTATGGGATATCCGTATCGGCATCCATACAGGACCGGTGATCGCAGGCGTGATCGGTCATAAAAAGCTGTCCTATGATATCTGGGGAGATACGGTCAATACAGCCAGCAGAATGGAATCTTCGGGAGAAGCGGGAAAAATCAATATCTCCGGATCGACCTATGAACTTGTCAAAGATTTCTTTATCTGTGAGTACCGGGGAAAAATGCCGGTAAAGTACAAGGGGGAGATCGATATGTACTTTGTGGAAGGCATCCGGCCGGAGCTGACAGAAAAGGATGGCATAACCCCCAATGAAGTGTTTTATATCCGGCTGCAAATGTTGCGTTTACAGGATCTTGAAGAATATATTATCCGGAAGCTCGAGGAGGAATTGCCTGCCAGGCTGTATTTTCATAATCTTACACACATTATTCATGTATATACGATGGTGGAGCTGCTGGGGCGGGCTGAAGGAATATCCGATGAAGAGATGTTGCTTGTCAGGACGGCAGCCCTGTTGCATGATACCGGGTATCTGATGTCCTATGAGGCCCACGAAAAAGCCAGTTGTGACCTTGCCATTGATATCCTTCCGAAATACAAATATTCCGAAAAACAGATCCGGATGATCTGTGACCTGATCATGGCCAATATTGATCCTTTCCATCCGAAAAGCAAAACAGAGATGATCATGATCGACGCCAATTACAACTACCTGAGCCGGGTTGATTTCAGGGAGGTGGCACTGCGTCTCTGGAACGAGGTGAAGGAGTTCAGGGATGAAATAGACTTTGAAGAATGGAAGAAGGAAATGATCTCATTGCTCGAAGAGTTTGAATACCATACTGCCACTGCCAGGAAGATCCGGGATGTTGCCAAAGAAGATCAGATCAACATCATCCGGGAGCTTGTGGAAACTTGACCATGAAATTGGGAATATGGTTTTAATCTTCTAATTTTGTGATCCTGTTCTTTAACAATATATAAATCATCACCTATGGACTGGAAAAACTTATCTTTCGGTTATCTGAAAACAAAATACAATATTCGCAGTACATTTAAGGATGGAGAGTGGAGTAAACCTGAGCTTACCGATTCAGAGGTTATCCCGCTCCATATGGCGGCGACGAGCCTGCATTACGGGCAGGAGATCTTTGAGGGGTTAAAGGCCTTTAAGGGCAAGGACGGGAAGATCCGTCTTTTCAGGTGGGAAGAAAACGCCAAAAGGTTCCGTCATTCGGCCCGGGGCTTGCTGATGCAAGAGGTGCCGGATGAGTTGTTCCGGGAAGCGGTGTTCAGTGTTGTGGCAGCGAACAAGGAGTTTGTACCACCCTATGGAAGCGGGGCGTCCCTGTATATCAGGCCTTTATTGATCGGAACAGGGGCCGAGCTGGGGGTTAAACCCTCCGCTGAATATTTGTTCCTGGTATTTGTATCGCCCGTGGGTCCCTATTTCAAAGCAGGTTTCAAGCCTGTGGATATGATGATATGCCGGGAGTTTGACAGGGCAGCTCCTCATGGTACGGGAACTTTCAAAGCCGGCGGGAACTATGCTGCCGGATTACGGGCTGTGGAAAAGGCACATAAGGAGGGATTCTCCAATGTGATCTTCCTGGATGCAAAAGAGAAAAAGTATATTGACGAATGTGGCCCGGCTAACTTTTTCGCCATTAAACAGAATATCTATATCACACCGGAGTCTCCTTCCATACTGGATTCGATCACGAATAAAAGCCTCATACAATTGGCTGCGGATATGGGACTGAAAACAGAGCGGAGAAAAGTGCCGGTGGAAGAGCTGGCGGAATTTGAAGAGGCAGGCGCCTGTGGCACAGCAGCGGTCATAAGCCCGATCCACAGGGTATATGATCCTGCGGAGGACAGAACCTATGTCATAGGGAACGGAGAACCCGGCCCTGTAAGTGAGAAACTGTATAAACACCTGACAGCAATACAACTGGGAGACGAAACGGATATTCATGGATGGGTGACGGTCCTTGACTGAACGGCCCGGTCAAAAATACAGATGGGGAAAAAAGAAAAAAATATTACCAGGAGGCGTCTTCGCAGTTCTTATCTGACCTCCCTGATCAGCGTGACACTCGTGCTCTTCCTGCTCGGCCTGACGGGATTGCTGTTGCTGGATGCCAAAAACCTTTCGGATTATATTAAGGAAAGTTTTAGCTTTTCGATCCTTATCCGTGATAATGCCAAAGAAGTGGAGGTGAAATTGTTTCAGAAAACACTGGATGCCAAGCCTTATGTGCGTTCGACGAAATATGTCTCAAAGGAGCAGGCAGCGAAAGAGCTACAGAAAGAATTGGGGGAAGACTTTTTGCGGGTTCTGGGATACAACCCTCTCCTTTCTTCTGTGGACGTATACCTCAAGGCCCGGTATGCCCAGTCTGACAGCCTCAGAAAGATCGTAAAGAGGATCTCGAAATACCCTATTGTTAAAGAAGTTTATTACCAGGAATCCTTATTGAATGCGATCAATCAGAATATCCGGAAGATCACCATGTTCCTTTTGGTCTTCAGTGCTTTGTTGCTCCTGATCGCTTTATCGCTCATCAACAATACAGTAAGATTGATGTTGTATTCCAGGAGATTTATTATCAATACCATGCAACTGGTAGGGGCTTCCAGGGGCTTCATACGGCGTCCCCTGCTTTTACGTGGTGCCATACAGGGACTTCTGGGAGGGATACTGGCCGCCGCTATGGTGGCAGGTATCATATATCTCCTGAGGCGGGAGTTTACGGACTTTTATCTGATCCGGGATTATCAGAATGTTATCATCCTCATTACCGGGATCATAATAACAGGCGTCCTGATCACGTTAGTAACAACATATTTTGCAGTGAATAAATATCTTTCCGTAGAAGAAGATAAACTTTATATTTGAGCCTTATGAAGAAAAACATTGCCAAAGTCCCGAAGAAGGAGAAGAAAATAGAATTCGCACTGGGTCCTAAAAACTACCGGATGATAGCTATCGGGTTCGGGATCATCATCATCGGGTTTATCCTCATGGCCGGTGGAAAAACCAGCGATCCCAAAGTGTTTGATCCGGCTATCTTCAGTTTCAGGAGAATAACACTGGCCCCGGTTATCATCCTCTTTGGATTCATTTTTGAGATCTGGGCGATCATGAAAAAATTCGATAGTGACACGGAAGAAAAAGAGCAGTAAATGACCGCACTTGAAGCTTTGATCCTTGGTCTCATCCAGGGATTAACAGAATTTCTTCCCGTCAGTAGCAGCGGACATCTGGAAATCGGGAAATATTTATTGGGAAACCTGCCTGAGAGCCTGAATTTTACGGTGGCGGTCCATGGTGCCACAGTCTTGAGTATTATTGTGGTCTTTTGGAAGGATATCGTTTCCCTGATCAGGGGGCTGTTCGCTTTCAAAATGAACCAGGAAACGGTTTATGTATTGAAATTGCTGGTTTCTGCCATACCGGTGGGTATCGTCGGGCTCCTTTTCAAGGACCAGATAGAAGCCCTTTTTTCCGGAAGGATCCGGTTCGTGGGAGGGATGTTGGTCCTGACGGGTCTGGTGTTGTTTACCGCTTCGTTGGTCCCGGCAGGCAAGAGGAAAATTTCCTGGCTGGATTCTTTTGTCATCGGTATTGCGCAGGCGGTGGCCGTATTACCGGGGATCAGCCGTTCCGGATCCACCATTGTTACAGCCCTTTTACTGGGGGACGATCGTACCGAAGCTACCCGGTTCTCCTTTCTGATGGTTTTGCTGCCGGTGATCGGTGCCAACATGATGGAAGTATACTCCGGAGATTTTTCTGCAGGGAATTCGGTGGGGACTGGCCCGCTGATCATCGGGGCTGTGGCTGCGTTTATCTCCGGTTTGTTCGCCTGTAAATGGATGCTCTCGCTGGTCAGGAAAGGAAAACTGTGGTATTTTGCTGTTTATTGCCTTATCATCGGAGCGCTTGCACTCTTTTTTCTGTAATTAAATTCTTGTCTGTTGGAATTCAATTTTCCCGAAGGAGAAGTTCTGTTATTTGACAAGCCTGCCGGCTGGACCTCTTTTGACCTGGTCAAGAAGGTCCGTAATATGATATCGGTCCATTTGAAAATAAAAAAGATCAAGGTGGGTCATGCCGGCACACTGGATCCCATGGCAACCGGTCTGATGATCCTGTGTACAGGAAAGGCTACAAAAAAGATCAGTCAGTTCCAGGAGATGGATAAGAGCTACCTTGCCGAAATGGAGTTTGGGAAAACCACTCCTTCCTTTGATGCTGAAACAGAGGCGGATCACATATATCCATATCAACAGATCACAGAAAGCACCCTGCTGGAAGCTTTTAAAAGCTTTACCGGTACTTTTGACCAGATCCCACCGGCCTATTCTGCAAAAAATATCGGAGGCCAGCGGGCTTATAAACTGGCCCGGAAAGGAGAAAAGGTGATGATGAAGCCTCAAAGGGTAACCATTACAAAGATAGATCTTGTGAAACTTGATCTTCCCTACTGTACTTTCTCTGTGGATTGCTCCAAGGGGACATACATACGGGCGCTGGCACGGGATATAGGCTTTTTTTTGGAGAGCGGGGCTTATCTGACGGCTTTGACCCGCACCCGTATCGGGACGTACAGTTTGTCTGATGCGCTGACTATCAGTGAATTTGAAAAAATATTAAATAAAATGTAACAAATCGGGATTTCTTACGTATAAGGGCTAACTTTTTTATACCATAAAAATTTGGGGGGACATATGAAATTATCACAATTTCGTTATGATCTGCCGGAGGATTTGATCGCAAAATATCCGGCAGAGAACAGGGATGAATCGCGCTTAATGATCTTACATCGGGATACGGGGAAGATCGAGCACAAAATATTCAAGGAGATCATTGATTATTTTGAAGATAAGGATGTTATGGTCTTTAATGATACCAAGGTTTTCCCCGCAAGATTATACGGAAACAAGGAGAAAACAGGAGCCGAAATAGAGGTTTTCCTGTTGCGGGAGCTGAACCGTGAACAGCGGCTCTGGGATGTGCTGGTAGATCCGGCCCGGAAGATCCGTATCGGAAATAAGCTTTACTTTGGGGAAGACGATGTGCTGGTGGCAGAAGTGATCGACAATACCACTTCCAGGGGAAGAACGCTCAGGTTCCTTTATGACGGGCCCTACGAAGAATTCAAAAAGACGTTGTACAAGCTGGGAGAGACCCCGATCCCCAAAGTGTTGAACCGGCCGGTGGAGCCTCTGGATGATGAAAGATACCAGACGATATTTGCCAAAAAGGAAGGGGCTGTTGCCGCTCCCACGGCAGGCATGCACTTCAGCCGCGAGCTGATGAAACGTCTGGAGATCAAAGGAGTGGAGTTCGCTTTCATCACACTGCACGTGGGGCTGGGCAATTTCAGACACGTAGATGTGGAAGATCTTACCAAACATAAAATGGACTCCGAAAGGATCATCATTCCCGGGGAGACCGCCCGTATCGTCAATGCTGCCAAAGACAGGAAAAGCGTTGTGTGTGCAGTAGGAACGACAGTACTGCGT
>WFRO01000518.1 GCA_015486475.1 Bacteroidales bacterium | reverse complement strand
GCGATCACCGTGCCATAATATTCATGATTGTCATACTCGATCGTGTGCCCTACATCATGGAACAACGCTGCGGTCTTCAGCAACAGCATCTCCTCATCCGTAATGCCTTCGGCCCATCCGATCAGTTCAACCTCCGTCACAACATCCACGGTATGTTTCACATTGTGGTAATACAGATATTTCGGCAGCTCTTTTTCCAGCTTGTCGAGGATAATCTCCTGCAGATCATTGAAGCGGATAAGACCGAACTTGATATAAAAATTCTGATTGGGGGTAAAACCGTCCTCTTCCGTGAATTCCGGTTTTAATCCCTTCACAATATACATATCCAGATCACCCTTGTATTTTACGGGTATCTTTCCGTAATACTCACAGACAAAAAACTCCTTTACCAGTTCGTAGGTCATGACAGAGATCACGATCTGGCCGGGATCGGCGGCCGACTGGATACGGGAAGCTGTATTGACCGTATCGCCTTTTATTTCATAGGATACCTTTCTGGCTCCTACCACATTGGCCACCACCGGCCCGGTATGGATCCCCATCTGCATTTTCCAGATAGGCCCTTCCTTACATTCAAAATCCTCCTGCACCTTTTCCAGATGGCGTTTCATCTCCAGCGCTGCCATCAATACATCAATGGGGTTGGTACTGTTCTTGATCGGGATCCCGCCTGCTGCCATGTAGGTGTCTCCAATGGTCTTGATCTTCTGCAGCTTGTATTTTTTGGCTATGGCATCAAACTCAAAAAAGATCTCATCCAGCTTATCAATGATGGCCTGGGAGTCAGCCTTGCCGGAGATCTTCGAAAATCCATGAATGTCGGCAAACAGGACCGTTGCCATGTCAAACCTCAGCGTCCTGACCTTCCGCACCACCTGTTTCCCTTTTCTCACCTGCTCAGGCGAAAGGCTTTCCAGCAGGGTCTTCTGCTTCTCATTTTCATATTGAAGCTTTTCCAGCCTTTTGTGAAGCTCTTTTAACTTGATCTCAAGCTCCTTATTGACTTTTGCCAGGCGGGCTATTCGTTTGACAAACTCCTGTTCCTTTTTCTTATCCATGATCTGTATCTTATGATCCCGTTCAATGTTGCGGAAAGAACAAAATTAAACTTATTTCCAAATAATCGATTTTAAATTTAGCTATTTTCGGTAAGTTTGGAACCACATCATTGAAATGGGGATAACCTGTGAACAAACAAGAATTGCCTTCCCCGGTTCATCCCTGCCATAAATAAGTGATCTCCGGATGACTGAAAAAACCAAAGGAATCGTTCTTCAACAGATCAGGTATGGCGATAATGCAAGGATCGTTCATATTTATACCGAACATTTCGGGAAACTGGTTTTTATGGTCAAAGGTCTGGGAAAAAGATCAAAAATACAGAGAGCTGTATTTCAACCGCTCTCCCTGCTTGACCTGGAGATCTATTATAAACCTGCCCGCAGCCTGCAAAGTATCAAAGATGTACACATCTCTGTGCCCCTGATCAGTCTTCACACAGAGATCGCCAAAACCACCATTGCCCTGTTCCTCAGTGAGGTTCTGTCCAAAACCCTCACAGAGGAGGAAGCCAATCCTGCTCTGTTCGGGTTTCTGTACAATATGGTCATAACGTTCAACGATGAAGAGGAACTGACCGGGATCTTTCACCTGCTGTTCCTGGCCAGGCTGACCCGG
This sequence comes from Bacteroidales bacterium, assembly GCA_015486475.1. Taxonomy (GTDB): domain Bacteria; phylum Bacteroidota; class Bacteroidia; order Bacteroidales; family VadinHA17; genus DRPN01. Next base: position 4,581 of record WFRO01000518.1, on the reverse strand, counting down.
TATCTGGGGTTTCAACCCATCAATAGGTTTGACAGCACCCACCCCTACTTTGATCTCAGGGAAGGAGCCTTCGTCCCTTCCCTGCCTCCCCATCCCGACTTCATGGATCAGGAAGATGCCGGATATTTTTCTTCACTCGTCTATCCGGAAACCGGCCAAAAGAGGGATCTGCCTGCATTCACCAGCAGCAAAAAGGATTTCCTCTCGAAACTGATCCGGTATTACAGGATCCATCTTGAAGGAATGGGCAAAATAAATTCTCTTGATATATTGCACGACATCTTTCATTGATGTATTTTGCAGATCAATCCCTTTCCCCATGAAGATCCTCACCTCTCTGGTTAAATGGATGAACATAAAAAGACTCAAACAGATAGAGCTTTTTATACAATATCCCGAGGAGGTACAGAAAGATACCCTGTTCTATCTGTTATCCACTGCCAAAAACACCCTTTGGGGCAGGAAGTTTGATTATGCAGGGATCCATTCCTTCCACCAATATCAGGAGAGGGTCCCGTTGCAGACCTATGAAGATATTGCCCCTTATGTCAAGAGACTGCGTGAAGGTGAAAAAGACCTGCTTTGGCCCGGTATTATCAGATGGTTCGCCAAATCTTCAGGAACCACCGGATCGAAAAGCAAATTTATTCCCGTTTCCCAGGAAGCTCTGGAAGACTGCCATTTTCGCGGAGGCAAGGACCTTATGGCCTTTTATACCCGTAACTATCCGGATACCAGGATCTTCTCCGGGAAAGCACTGACCCTGGGAGGAAGTCATCAGGTCAATAACTTCAGCAACAAGTCCCTGTACGGTGATCTTTCGGCTATCCTCATCCAGAATATTCCCTTCTGGGCCCAGTTCTTAAGGGTACCGGAGCTGGAGATCGCCCTGATGGACCAGTGGGATGTCAAATTAAAGGAGATCACCCGGGCCACCCTCCATGAGAACGTCACCAACCTGGCAGGGGTCCCTTCCTGGAACCTCGTGCTGATCCGGTATATCCTGGAACAGACCAGAAAAAACAACCTGCTGGAGATCTGGCCGAACCTGGAGCTGTTCGTGCACGGGGGAGTGAAGTTTGATCCTTACCGCTCGCAATTCGAGGAGCTCATCCCTTCTGAGAACATGCATTATATGGAAACTTACAATGCATCAGAGGGCTTTTTCGGTATCCAGGACGATCCCGCACGGGGAGATATGCTCCTGATGCTGGATTACGGGATCTTCTATGAATTTATCCCGATGCGGCATTTCGGAAAAGAAGATCCTCCTGTCCTGACCCTCCGGGATGTCGGCACGGACGAGGATTATGCCATCGTAATTTCCACCAACGGAGGGCTGTGGAGATATATCATCGGCGATACAATACGTTTCACCTCGGTCCGACCCTTCCGCTTCGTGATCACCGGCCGGACAAAACATTTTCTGAACGCTTTCGGGGAAGAGGTGATCATCGACAATGCCGAAAAAGCTCTGCTGACCGCCTGCAACAAAACCGGGGCTGTCATCAACGAATACACAGTGGCCCCTGTATATATGGAGGCCGGCCGGAAAGCCTGCCATGAGTGGTGCATTGAATTTTCCGTAAAACCTGACAACATGGAAGATTTCACCACTGCCCTTGACCAGGGCCTAATGGCGGTCAATTCAGACTATGAGGCCAAGCGTTTTAAGGACATTACTCTCGACCGACCCCTTGTTCATGCAGTGAGGAAAGGTGTTTTCATGCAATGGTTCCGGGCCCATAATAAAGTGGGAGGCCAGAATAAGATCCCGAGGCTTTCCAACAACAGGAGTTTTGTCGAAGAGGTCCTTAAAATTGATAAAGAAATGAAAGACCTTTGAATAATTTTTCTATTTTTAAATATTCATATAAGTAAGGTATTTTATGCACATCGCTATCGCAGGAAACATCGGATCAGGGAAGACCACTTTAACGGGACTCCTTGCAAAACATTATGACTGGGAGGCCCGTTACGAAGATGTCAACGACAATCCTTATCTGAATGATTTTTATGAGGATATGCAGCGATGGTCGTTCAATCTGCAGATCTATTTCCTGAACAGCCGTTTTTCACAGGTCATCGAAATAAGAAAACAGAAAAACACGGTCATCCAGGACCGGACCATTTATGAAGATGCCTACATCTTCGCCCCTAACCTTCATTCCATGGGCCTGATGACCACCCGTGATTTTGAGAATTATTTCACCCTTTTCCAATTGATGAGCTCATTCATACAGCCACCGGACATTCTGCTCTATTTGCGGGCCTCCGTACCCACGCTTGTCAGTCAGATCCAGAAAAGAGGAAGAAAATATGAAAACAACATACGACTGGACTACCTGCAAAGGCTCAACGAAAGGTATGAAGCCTGGATAGAATCCTATAACCTGGGGAAAAAACTGATCATAGAAGCTGACGACTACGATTTTCCCAACAATCCCATCCACATGAGAGAAGTGATCGACAAAATAGATGCAGAATTATACGGCCTTTTTAATACGGATATCACTGATAAATAACACTTTGCATAAACAACCATTACGCCCGGGCAAATTCGGCATCTATTTTGTAGTTTTCTATAAAAAGGTTTTATGACGGAAGAATTACAAATAGAAAAAACCCGTTATACCCCCCACATCCATCTCCGCGAGGGAGATATCTGCTTTGAGGGCCGTTCGGTACTGAACGATCCCTATCATCTTTATCAACCCGTTTACAAATGGATCAAAGAGTACGTACAGCAAAAACCTTCCGATACACGCATTGACCTGAAATTTGAATATATCAATACCAGCTCAATGAAATGGGTCTTTGAGATCCTTCGTGTCTTCCTGAAGGATCCGGGAATAAAAGAAAAATTAAATGTTAACTGGTATTATGAAGAGGGCGATGACGATATGAAAGAACTGGGGGAGATCCTCAAGTCTTTTTTGAATACCTCTTTTCAACTGATCGAAACCCCTGAATAAAAGCAATACCTCTTCTTATACAAAAAAGAGCACACGAGTGCTCTTTTTTTATGCTGTCCCCCCAGGATTCGAACCTGGACAGGCAGAACCAAAATCTGCAGTGCTGCCATTACACCAGGGGACAATTTCACGGGCTGCAAAAGTAAGAAAATTACGTTGATGTTCAAAGAGTAATTGAACTCCTGCATACATCATCCGGTTTTTAATTAATTTTGAACTCATATCCTTCTGAATTATGAGAGAGACCGGGATACTGAAAAAAATGCGTGTAGAATGGCCGGGCCCGGACGAAAAGGTCCGGTACTTTCTTCCTCTGGAAACGGGAGAAGTTTTTATGAACGACCTGACAGGACACAGGATCACATTGTCTTTCGACCATGAGATCCATTGTATCCACTGTGGCCGCCTGATCAAAAAAACCTACGCCCAGGGATATTGCTATCCCTGTTTTATCAAGCTTCCGGAAACAGATACCTGCATCATCCATCCTGAAAAATGCCAGGCTCATCTCGGTATTTCCCGTGATATGGAATGGTCAAAACAGCATTGCCTGCAGGATCATTTCGTTTACCTTGCCGTAACCAGCGGCCTGAAGGTCGGTGTAACCCGGGCTGCCCAGGTGCCCGTTCGCTGGATCGATCAGGGTGCTGTCAGGGCCCTCCGCATTGCCAAAACACCCAACAGATATCTTGCCGGAACAATCGAAGTGTTCCTGAAGGATCATCTGGCAGATAAGACAAACTGGAGGAATATGCTCACATCCGAGGAACATGAACAGATCGACCTTTTTGCTGAAAAAGAACATCTGAGATCTTTTTTGGAAAAAGATTTCAGGGATTTCCTGTTTGAAGACCCACAGATCACCACCATTCAATATCCCGTATTGTCCTACCCTGAAAAGATCCGGTCGGTCTCGTTTGACAAGCAGGATACGATCCGGGGTGTCCTGGAAGGCATCAAGGGACAATATCTGATCTTTGACACCGGCGAGGTGATCAACATCAGGAAACATGGCGGTTATGTGATCACTCTGTCCGCCTGAAATCCATAGACCAGGATCCATGAAAAATATCCGGGACTTACCCATAAGCAAAAAAAGAGCCATTTATAGCCTGCTCTTCCCGTTTTTCATCCTGGTCATTCTGTGGCTCGTATTTTTTGTATCTGTCACCCTGCATCTTGACCTTACTTCATGGGGTATCTTCCCGCGCCGGTTGAGCGGTCTGAAAGGCATCCTTTTTGCTCCTTTTATCCATGGCAGTCTCAAACACCTGGCAAACAACTCCCTGCCTCTTTTTTTTCTGATGGCCGGCACCATTTATTTTTACAGGGATCTGGGGTATAAGGTGATCCTGTATGTCTGGCTGATGGGAGGCGCCTGGGTGTGGATAGCTGCACGACCTGCCTATCACATAGGTGCCAGCGGGGTCATATACGGGCTGGCCTCCTTCCTTTTTTTCAGTGGCATCCTCCGGAAATATGTTCCCCTGATCGCCATTTCTCTTCTGGTGGCCTTCTGGTATGGGAGCATGATCTGGGGCGTCTTCCCGTTACTGGAAGAGATCTCCTGGGAATCTCACTTGCTGGGCGCACTGGCAGGTTTTAT
>WFRO01000517.1 GCA_015486475.1 Bacteroidales bacterium | reverse complement strand
GTCCTGAGCGAGATGGAAGTCTTCGGCAAAGGAGGACTGGTACCACAGCCCGTCCCCCAGCCCGGCATCACCAAAGATCACAAGCTGTATCTCTCCGGCGGTAACTGGAAGCTGCAGCGCACCTCACAGGTACATCAGGAGGGAGCGGACCTCTCCCGGCCGGGATACGACGATGCTGCCTGGCTGCCGGCCACCGTGCCGGGAACCGAACTGGTCAGCTACCTTAACGCCGGCGCTATCCCCAACCCCAACTATGCCGATAACCAGCTCATGGTATCGGAATCCTTTTTCCTCAGTGATTTATGGTACCGCGATGTGTTCGATGTGCCGGCCTCGTTCAAGGAGAAACATCTGCAGCTCCACTTCGACGGCATCAACTGGAAAGCGGAGGTGTGGGTCAACGGCACCCGCGCCGGCCGCATCGACGGAGCTTTTGTCCGCGGTGACTTCGATGTCTCTTCGCTCGTCATCCCGGGGCAGCAGAACGTGATCGCCGTGAAGGTCCTCCACAACGCCCATCCCGGCGGCGTGAAAGAAAAGACCTTTGAGAGCCCCGGCCTCAACGGGGGGGTGCTGGGCGCTGACAACCCCACCTTCCACGCCACCATTGGCTGGGACTGGATCCCCACGATCCGGGGCCGCGACGCCGGCATCTGGAACGATGTGTATCTCTCTGCCACGGGTCCCGTCACCCTGGAAAACCCGCGGGTCACCACCACCCTGCCTCTCCCTGACACCACCACGGCGGACATCGCCATCTACGTGAAGGTACAGAACCATGCGGATCAACCGGTCAAAGGCAGGCTGACCGGTTCTTTCGGTGACATAACATTTGAAGAGCCTGTGGAGCTGGCTGCCGGGGCCTCCAAAATGATCGCCCTCGTCCCTGCCGGTCACCCGGAACTGCATCTGAAAGATCCGAAGCTCTGGTGGCCCAACGGCTACGGAGCACCCAACCTGTATGATGTGAAGCTCTCTTTTGTTGCGGAGGACGGATCGGTCTCCGACAGCAAGGCGTTCCGTACCGGCATCCGGCAGATGAGCTACAGCGAAAAAGGAGGCGTTCTGAAGATATGGGTCAACGGCAGGCGTTTCACCGCCCGCGGCGGCAACTGGGGCTTCCCCGAGTCGATGCTGCGCTACCGGAAACGCGAGTATGACATCGCCGTGCGCTACCACCGCGACATGCACTTCACCATGATCCGTAACTGGGTGGGCATGACCGGCGACGACGAGTTTTGGGAGGCCTGCGACAAATACGGCATCCTGGTGTGGCAGGATTTCTGGCTGGCCAACCCGTGGGACGGCCCGGACCCCGATGATGACAGCATGTTCCTGGACAACGCCAAAGACTTTATCCAGAAGATCTGCAACCATCCTTCCATCGGCCTTTACTGTGGCCGTAACGAAGGATATCCGCCACCCGTCCTCGAGAAAGGGCTGCGCCGGCTCATCAGCACTTACCATCCGGGCATCCATTACATCTCCAGCTCAGCCGATGATGTGGTCAACGGACGCGGTCCTTACCGCGCCATGCCCATCAAATACTATTTCGCCGAACGGGCCACAAAGATGCTGCACAGCGAAATGGGCATGCCCAATATCATGACCCTGGAAAGCCTTGAAGAAACCATCCCCGACAGCGCTCTCTGGCCCCAGGGACGTATGTGGGGGCTGCACGACTATTGTGCCAAAGGCGCACAGAACGCCATCAGCTTCAACAACATTGTCAAAAACAAATATGGCGGGGCGGACAACGTGAAGGAGTGGGTCACCCTGGCCCAGTTCGTCAACTACGACGGCTACCGCGCCATGTTCGAGGCCCAGAGCCGCCACCGCATGGGACTGCTGCTGTGGATGAGCCATCCCGCCTGGCCCTCGCTGACGTGGCAGACCTACGACTACTATTTTGAGCCTACGGCCGCTTATTTCGGTTGCAAGAAAGCCTCCGAGCCGCTGCACATCCAGTGGAACGCCCTCACCGACAGTGTCGAGGCGGTCAACTACAGCGGCCGCACAGCCCCCGGCCTGACCGCCCGCATCGAGCTCATCAATATGGACGGGCAGGTGAAGAAAAGCACAGAGAAAACCTTTGACCTGCCCGAAGATGCCATGGTGCGTCTGGCAACCATGGACTACCCCGGCGACCTCACACCGGTCCACTTTATCCGCCTCACCCTCCTGCGCGACGGGCAGGAGATCTCCCGCAACATCTACCTCCACGGCACGGAAGAAGGCAACCTGCAGGCCATCCGCAGGCTGCCCGCAGCCAACCTGGCCGTGACCAACACAAAAACCAGGAAAGGCGATCCGTGGCATCTCACCACCACGCTGAAAAACATCTCTGATGTCCCCGCCCTGATGGTGCGGCTGAAAGTGGTGCGCAGGCCCGACGGCGACCGTGTCCTGCCGGTGCTGTACAGCGACAACTACATCACCCTCATGCCGGGCGAGAAAAGAACGGTCACCATGGAGGTGAAGACGGCCGACTGCCGCGGAGAAGAGCCGGAGGTGGAGATAGAAGGGTTTAATGTGAAGTAATCCGCCGTCGCTCTTTTCAGAGCTTTGGCGGACAAGGAAAGGCAAAAGGCAGAAGGCAAAAGGCAAAAGTAAAGTTCGAAGCTCCCCGCCCGGACGACCGTCCGGTCGGACGGGGAAGCTCGAATGAATTGAGGAGATCAACCTGAAACATACAGCGTACAGACGCAATTCATTGCCTCTCCAAACGCAGCCGCCAGGCTGCTTCAAACCTCAAACCCGGAACCTCAAACGCGCCGCAGGCGCATCAAACCTCAAACCTCAAACCTACTCTGACCGGCAGATGAAACAT
>WFRO01000516.1 GCA_015486475.1 Bacteroidales bacterium | reverse complement strand
TCGTTCAGATGCAGTTTTTCCATGGACGCACGCAGCTCTTCATAATCGTCAGCATCCACCGGATAGATACCGGCAAAGACCATCGGCTTAACATCTTCAAAGCCCTCTATGGCCTTCTCACAGGGCTGTTCCACATGGGTAATGGTATCCCCCACCTTCACCTCGCTGGAATTCTTGATGCCGGAGATAATATATCCCACATCGCCTGCACGCAACACCTTGCGGGGTTCATTCTTCAGCTTCAGCACACCGATCTCATCCGCCACATAGTCCCTGCCGGTGGCGACGAATTTCACATGATCTCCCTGCCGCAGCTCTCCGTTGAAGATCTTAAAATAGGCATAGATGCCCCGGAAAGGATTGTACACCGAATCGAAAATAAGCGCCTGCAGGGGAGCTGACGGGTCTCCTTCCGGCGGGGGTACTTTTTCGATGATATCCTGCAGGATCCGTTCCACGCCCATCCCTGTCTTACCGCTGGCCTCAATGATATCCTCCCTGTCACACCCCACCAGATCGACGATCTGGTCTTTCACCTCTTCCGGCATGGCGTTGGCCAGGTCCATTTTGTTCAGCACCGGGATGATCTCAAGATCATGCTCGATGGCCAGATAAAGATTGGAGATCGTCTGCGCCTGTATCCCCTGGGTGGCATCCACGACCAGCAAAGCCCCCTCACAGGCAGCGATGGACCGCGATACCTCATAGGAAAAATCCACATGCCCGGGCGTGTCAATGAGATTGAGCTGATAGGCCTCCCCCTGATACCGGTATTCCATCTGGATGGCATGGCTCTTGATCGTGATGCCCCGTTCCCGCTCCAGATCCATATCGTCGAGGATCTGCTCCTGAAAATCCCGCTCACCCAGCGAGCCGGTCTTCAGCAACAACTGGTCGGCCAGTGTGCTTTTCCCGTGATCGATGTGGGCTATGATACAAAAATTCCGGATGTTCTTCATGCGCTGTTTCGCTCCTGTTTCTTTCTGCAAAGATAGGACAATCACCCGTATCCGGCAGGGAAATGTTCAAAAAGGATGATCACTGCCTGTTCAGCTCTTTCAGGGTTACTTTACGGGGATGACCGGGCAGCCTGAAAACAGAGGCGGAAAGGTTTCTTTGTTTGGCTTTGCGCACCTCAGTGATCACCTCATAGCCATATCCGTACTCTTTCACCTTCATGGGATAACCGCGTGTCTGCATATAGATGTACCGGGGATGGCTCCGGTAATGGAACCCCTGCTCGTAATATTTCGTGATCCGGTTGAAGATATCATAATAACGTTCCAACAGAGGCAAACGCAATAATTCCAGCTTGGGGGCGATCCAGTCATCCTCCACGGGTACCTGGTTCACATAAACCGTATAGACCCTCGTCTTGTAGCCGGCGATCTCCTTTCCTTCACGCGTCTGTGTCACCTGGATCCACAAACGGTCATGAAGGATCACGGTAGAATCAGGTAACTGGAGCTGCTTCAGCATCCTGTCAAAACTTTTCATCGCGTCTGCTTTCTCAGAGGGGGAATAGTCGCTGATCTTCTTCATGAACTGATCCCGCAGTAGAACGGCCATATCCTTATCATAATCATCGATCGTTCCCTCCCAGTAGATCTTTTTATCAGGATCATAAAAACGGATGATACCCGTATTGAGATTGATAAAGGTCGTCAATCCCTCCTCATCCAGGCGTATGTTATAGTCCTGCGCAAAAACTTTCCTCTTCTGACGGGTCTTGGTGTCGGTAAAACGGCTCTCCTCTTTGATAACCCATCCTCCCATGACCAGGTTCGGGACCAGCAAAAGGGTTATTGCGGCAAGAACGATCTTTCTCATAAGACTTTGCTTTAAAACATTTCTTTTCTATGTGAGTGTAAAATTAGTGATTTTCAGCGGAAGAGGACAAAAATAAAGCCCTTTCCGCGTACGGAAAGGGCTTCTTATCATATTTAGGGTGTCCATACGGGCAGATCTTTGTCCGCTGAACGGGCCGGAAATGATTAATACATGCCGCCCATGCCACCCATGCCGGGAGCTGCTGCTGCCGGAGCCGGATTCTCTTCCTCTTTCTCGGTAATTACACACTCAGTCGTCAGCAACATGCCGGCCACCGAAGCAGCATTCTCCAGTGCGATGCGTGCCACTTTCGTAGGATCGATCACACCGGCTTCATAGAGGTTCTCGAATTTATCGGTACGGGCATTGTAGCCATAGTCGCCTTTGCCTTCCCGCACTTTCTGTACCACGATGGAACCTTCCACCCCGGCATTTTCCACGATGGTACGGATAGGCTCTTCGAGCGCTCTGCGTACGATAGTGATGCCGATGTTCTGATCTTCGTTCTCCCCTTTCAGGTCTTTCAGCGCCTCTTCGGCACGCAGGTATGCCACACCGCCGCCGGGAATGGTCCCTTCTTCGATGGCAGCCCTGGTGGCGCTCAAAGCATCATCCACCCGGTCTTTTTTCTCTTTCATCTCCACTTCGGAAGCAGCTCCCACATAGAGGACAGCCACGCCGCCGGCCAGCTTGGCCAGACGCTCCTGCAGTTTTTCTTTGTCATAATCGGACGTGGAAGCTTCGATCTGCTTCTTGATCTGCTTCACGCGGGCTTCGATCTTGGCAGAATCACCACCCCCGTTGACGATCGTAGTGTTCTCCTTGTCAATGGTCACTTTCTCACTCTGGCCCAGCATATCCAGCGTGGTATGCTCCAGCTTGAGTCCTTTCTCTTCGGAGATCACTGTGCCACCTGTCAGGATAGCGATATCCTCGAGCATCTCTTTTCTGCGGTCGCCGAAACCGGGCGCTTTCACAGCAGCCACACGCAGCGAGCCACGCAGCTTGTTCACCACGAGGGTGGCCAGGGCTTCGCCTTCCACATCTTCGGCAATGATCAGCAGCGGACGGCCTGCCTGGGAGGTAGCTTCGAGGATGGGAAGCAGGTCTTTCATCGTCGAGATCTTCTTGTCATGGAGCAGGATGTAAGGATGCTCCATCACCGTCTCCATCTTCTCAGCGTCGGTGATAAAATAGGGAGAGATATAACCCCTGTCGAACTGCATACCTTCTACCACCTCAACGGTAGTCTCAATCCCTTTGGCTTCTTCCACGGTGATCACACCTTCTTTTTTCACTTTCTTCATCGCTTCGGCGATCAGTTCTCCGATGGTAGGATCATTGTTGGCCGAGATGCTGGCCACCTGTTCGATCTTCTTGAAGTCATCCCCTACGGTCTCGGACATACCCTGTAACTGCTCGACAACCTTGGCAACGGCCAGGTCAATGCCTCTCTTCAGATCCATCGGATTGGCGCCGGCCGTGACATTCTTCAGACCCACACTGTAAATGGACTGTGCCAGCACTGAGGCCGTAGTAGTACCGTCACCGGCATTGTCAGCCGTTTTGGAGGCAACTTCTTTGACCATCTGGGCGCCCATGTTCTCAAAAGGATCTTCCACATCGATCTCCTTGGCAACGGTAACACCATCCTTGGTGACCTGAGGAGCACCGAATTTCTTGTCTATAACTACATTCCGTCCTTTCGGACCCAGGGTTACCTTTACAGAATCTGCAAGGATATCCACACCTTTTTTAAGCAAATCTCTTGCTTCTATGTCAAATTTGATTTCTTTAGCCATTTCTGTCTTTTTTTAAAGGTTATTATTAATAATTTTTTGTTTACAATACTGCCAACAGATCGGATTCACGCATGATCAGGTAATCTTTCCCGTCGAGGGTGATCTCTGTTCCCGTATATTTCCCGTACAATACCTTGTCGCCGGGTTTTACCTCCATTTTCACATCTCCGGTCCCTTTGCCTACGGCCACCACGGTCCCTGTGAGCGGTTTCTCCTGGGCCGTATCGGGGATGATGATCCCACTGGAGGTCTTTTCCTCGGCAGGTTCAGGCAATACGACTACCCGGTCCCCCAGAGGCTGAATGCTGATTTTCTCCATAACGTGATATAGTTTTTTCGTTAGACATAATTTTGTACCGCGCCATCTTTATCAGAATCCGTGCCAAACGGAGGGTGTACTCCTGCTGCAAGCCGGAAAAGACACTTTAACAGGAGGCAGGGAGGCAGCATTATTGAAAGGAACCTTTTTATGTAGCTTGTTTTTAATCACTTACGCTACATCGGTGCCGGGATCAGGCTGAAATAAAAAAAGGTGTCAGGTTTATGACAACCTGACACCTTTCATGCTCTGAAGCCTGTTTTTTATTTTCCTCCCTGGGCTCCGCCGTTGTTTCCCTGTCCCTGCGGCTGCCCCTGGCCCTGGCTCTTGGCCGGATTGTTCTGGTCGGGCAGTGCAGTGGGAAGGGTAGGGATCGCATTGGGATTCACCGCCCTGTTTACCTGGTCCTCGATCAGGGAGTGCTCCACTTTGTTCTTACGCGGGATAGCGGCTGTTGCCAGCAGGGACAGCACCACAATGGAGGCTGCCAGCGTCCACGTGGCTTTCTCCAGAAAATCCGTCGTTTTCCGTGCTCCCATCATCTGGCCGGCACCTGTGAAGTTGGCTGCCAGTCCGCCTCCTTTGGAGTTCTGTACCAGCACCACAAGTATCAGCAGAATGCTCACCAGTATGATCAATACCGATAACACTGTGTATATTGCCATAACTTACTGTTTTTTAGTCTGATCCCTCAGGATCTGGTTGATCTTTTCAATTTGGGTTGCAAAGTAACTACTTTTTTCCGGATATTTCAAACTTAATTTTTCATAGATATGGATGGCTTTTGAATAATATCCCTGCCGCAGATAGATGCTCGCCAGCGTCTCCGTGAAAAGGCCTTTCTCCTCCGTGCTCTCCCTTACTTTCTCCGGGACCTTAGTCTCTGTCTCCTCCTCCCGCTGTCTTGGGACGATCCGCGGCCTGGACTCTATAAAACGATCGATGATCTCATCTTCGGGGCGTTTTCTTCCCTCTGTTGTTCCCGCTTCGCCGGGCTGCTCAAAATATCCCAGCCAGTCCCCGAAAGCATAGGAAGGCAGGGTTTGCTCACCGTTCAGAGTTTTTTTTTTCTCCCCGCTTTCCGGTTTTTTATCTTCGTCTGTCCCCTCTGTTCCGGCTGGCGACGTTCCGCCACCCGAAAGGTCCAGTTTCAGAAGATCATCGTTCTTGGGTCCGCCGGTCGAGGTCTCCGCACTTTCTTTATCTTTTTCTCCGGCTACCGGGCTCTCCCCGTGCTCCTCTGCTGACCCTGCCGGAGCATTGTCGTCAAGGATCAGGATATCGTCAGCGGTTTTCTCAGGCGAAGGAGCAGCTTCATTTTTCTCCTCCTGCTCCTGTTTTTCCTCTTTCTTTTTCTCCGGAGCGATCTCCTGCAGGCGGCGGCGTATCTCGGCCATCAGTTCCTCTTTCGACCGCATCTCTTCCTCTGCTTCACCCCCTGCCACAGGCTTCTCCTCAGACTTTTCCTCTTCTACATTCCCTGTGCCCTGTGCCCCGTGCTCTGCGCCAATCTTCTCTTCGCTCTCTTTCCCCTCTTGACTCTTGTCTCCTGGCTCCTGGCTCTTTACTCCCCGCTCATCTCTCACCTCTCTTTTCTCATCTCTCACCTCTTCCCCTGCGCCCTGTGCCCTGTGCTCTGCGCCAATCTTCTCTTCGCTCTCTTTCCCCTCTTGACTCTTGTCTCCTGGCTCTTGACTCTTGGCTCTTGGCTCTTCACTCTTGGCTCCTGGCTCCTGGCTCTTTACTCCCCGCTCATCTCTCACCTCTCTTCGCTCATCGCTTTTCTTTTCTTCCCCTGTGCCCTGAGCCCTGTGCTCTGCGCCAATCTTTTCTTCGCTCTCTTTCCCCTCTTGACTCTTGTCTCCTGGCTCTTGACTCTTTGCTCTTTGCTCTTCACTCTTGGCTCCTGGCTCTTCGCTCTTGCTCTCTTGGCTCTTTGCTCTTTGCTCCTGGCTCCTGGCTCTTTGCTCATCGCTCTTCGCTCTTTGCTCTTCGCTCTTCGCTCCTTGCTCATCTCTCACCTTCTCTTCCGGCGCATACTTTGCCTCATGCAGCAGATCATACAGTTTTCTCCGGTCAGCAACATACAGGGAGGATATTTTCAACTGTGTGTCAAAGCGGATATGACCCAGGTTGTGCAGGTTTTTCAGGTAGAGGGAATGGGCGGTCTGGAAATACGGAAAATCCTTCAGCAACTCTCCCAGGCCGGTCAGTGACTCCCTGTCCAGGGAGGACGGCTTTTGGATGTATGATATGAAATCGTCTTTTCTCATCCTGTGATCACCAGTTGACAAAAGCCTTGTTAAAAATATCCTCTACCAGGTTCCTGACATTCTTTTCCACCAGGTCGTTTTCAACAGAGCTGAAATCCTGCGTCGATGGGTAGTCCTCATACCGGCTGAAAGAAGAATCAAAGCTCTGGTCAGGATCCACATTGTTGGTAAACCGTACATGCACGGTGATGGTAAAACGGTTGAGGCCGGCCGTTTCATTACCGGTGATGGCGACCGGCTGTACGCTGTAAGTCGTGATCTCTCCGGAAAATTCCACATCGGCATCCCCGTCGGTAAGCGTCAGGCTGGTCTGGGCCTGGATCTTGGTCTTCAGCGCCTCGGTAAAGAACTGGCTCAGCACCGGGTTGACGGTCGATCCGTGCTGCACACGGTTGGGGAAATACTCCACATTGCAGGTCTTCACCTCCGGCGAAAGAGATGCCCCCGACAGCGAATAGGATATCTTACACGCCTGTAACATCAGCACATAAAGCAAAACTGACGGAAAGATGATCTTATGTCTTGGGAAAAAACGCATACTTTCTTGCTTCCTCCTCAGGGGGTTCAGTTTATGTTGTATTCTTTTATCTTTCTGTAGAGGGTCCGCTCGGAGATACCCAGCTCCCGCGCTGCCTGTTTCCTGCGGCCGTTGTGTTTTTCCAGGGCCTTCCGGATCAGCTCGACCTCTTTTTCGGCCAGCGAGAGGGTCTCCTCCTCCACTTCCCGGGTATCTTCAATGAACGGATGAGCCGGTTCTGCCGGCAGGGGTGCCGGTACCGGAGGAGCAGATCCGCCTTTCTCCTCTTCTTCGCCATTGTTCTCAAGACGGTTGATCACCTGGGCATGATCACTCTCGATACGCGAGTAGTCGGCCTCCTTGCGTAACATATCGAAAACGATCTGCTTCAGATCATGGATATCGCTCTTCAGATCAAAGAGGATCTTGTAAAGTATCTCGCGTTCCGAAGCGAAAGAGGTATCCTCATTCTTGGGAATGACCGCCGGAAGCTTAACGCCCATATAATCGGGCAGGTATTTCTTCAGCGTATCCGTATCGATCTCCCTGTTCTTTTCAATGATAGAGATCTGCTCAGTCACATTCTTCAGTTGCCGCACGTTGCCCGGCCACCGGTAGCTCATCAGCACCGTCTTGGCGTCTTCCGTAAGCCGCACGGGAGGCATGCGGTATTTTTCGGAAAAATCCACAGCGAATTTGCGGAAAAGCAACAACACATCCTCTCCCCTTTCCCGCAACGGAGGGATGGCTATCGGCACGGTGCTGAGGCGGTAAAAAAGATCTTCCCTGAACTTGCCCTCCTGCACCTTGTTTATAAGGTCCACATTGGTGGCAGCCACCACCCGCACATCGGTTTTATGCACTTTGGATGATCCCACCCGGATAAACTCCCCTGTCTCGAGCACCCGCAGCAGACGCACCTGCGTGGAAAGCGGCAGCTCAGCCACCTCATCCAGGAAAATAGTGCCTCCGTCAGCTACCTCAAAGTATCCTTTGCGGCTCTCATGGGCTCCCGTGAAAGAACCTTTCTCATGTCCGAACAGCTCGGAATCGATAGTCCCTTCGGGTATAGCCCCGCAGTTCACGGCAATGTACTGGCCGTGTTTCCGTGCACTGTACTGGTGGATGATCTGTGGAAAGACCTCCTTGCCCGTACCGCTTTCGCCCGTGATCAGTACCGAGAGATCGGTGGAGGCCACCTGCAGGGCGATATCGATCGCGTGGTTCAGACCGGGATCATTGCCGATAATGCCAAAACGCTGCTTGACTGCCTGTATATTAACTGCCATATAACGAACTGCTTTCTTACTTTTGCGAAATTACTCATTTTTTTTCTATCGGTAAAACATATTGATAATTCGACCTTTTCGCAGCTTTTCCGTAAAGCGTGACAAAGGAGGATTGAAAAATATTTCTTTTCTTTGAGGTAATGAAATTCATCGGCATCATACCGGCCCGTTATCAGTCGTCCCGTTTCCCGGGCAAGCCGCTGGTATCCATCCATGGCCGGACCATGATACAGCGGGTGTATGAGCGGGTCTCGCAGGCCCTGGAAGAGGTGATCGTGGCTACCGACGACCGGCGCATCCTGGAGGAAGTACAGCGCTTCGGCGGACAGGCAGTCATGACCTCCGACCGCCACCGCAGCGGCACCGACCGCTGTGCCGAGGCCCTGGCGATCTACCGCAAGGATACCGGGAATCCTGTCGACGGGGTGATCAACATCCAGGGGGATGAACCCCTGATCCACCCGGAACAACTGCGGGAGGTGATGGCCCTTTTCGATGATCCGCAGACCGCCATCGCCACCCTGGTGCACGAACATCATGGTCTCTCGGAGATCGTCAACCCCAATGCCGTCAAGGCGGTCATGGACAACCAGGGACGGGTGCTTTATTTCTCACGCTCTCCCATCCCCTACCTGCGCGATGTGCCCCGGGAAAAGTGGAGCGATCATCATCCCTATCTGATACATATTGGTATGTATGCCTACCGTGCCCACATCCTGGAAGAGATCACAAAGCTCCCCCCTTCCTCCCTCGAAAAAGCTGAATCGCTCGAGCAGAACCGCTGGCTGGAGAACGGTTATGTGATCCGGGCTGCCGTCTCAAAATACCGCAACTATTCCGTGGACACCCCCGAAGACCTGGAACAGATCCTGCATCTGATGGAATAGTTCATAGTTGGTGGTTCGTAGTTCGTGGTTCGTGGTTCGTGGATCATAGCTTACAGAGATAACTCTAAACCTGGAACCTGGAACCTGGAACCTGAAACATGGAACCTGAAACCTGAAACCTATATCAATTCCATCATTTTTTTCCGGACATTCACCGAATATCCTTCCCTTTCCTGCATATATTTTGTAAATTTGTATTCCCGGATGAATGGGTGCCGGTTTTCCGGCATTTTTACCCTAAAAACGCGAAGGTCATGAAAAAAACTTTACTCATTGCACTTTTTGTACTGATGACAGCCCTGACGGTCCCCGCGCAGGAGACCGCCGACTGCTCCGAGCTCTTTTTCTCCGAATATGTGGAAGGATCGGGCAACAGTAAAGCCCTGGAGATCTACAACCCCACCGATCAGGTGATCGATCTGAGCTACTATTTTGTAGCCCGTTTCAGCAACGGATCCTCCACCTTTACTGCCGGCGGATATACCCAGCTGGAAGGATTCCTGCCGGGCCACAGCGTGTTTATTCTGGTCAACGGACAGACAGAAGATGTCGATCTGGGAGGAGGGAACATCTCCCCGAAATGTGACCCGGCCCTGCAGGAGCTGGCATCCAATTACCCTTATCTCATGGATCATAAATACCCTGCACCCACTTATATGAACGGCAACGATGCCATCGTCCTGATGAAATCAGCGGATAAAGACATCAACGATCCGGACATACAGATCATCGATATTATCGGCGAGGTGGGACTGGGCAACAAGATCGAGAAGGAATACGGATGGTCGAACATCCAGGATACCACGGTCACCTACAATGCCCGGGTCATCAACGACGAAGACACCACCTACGTCGAGACCAAAGGGAAAGTGATCGACTGGATCGTGCAGCATACTGACACCACCGGACAGTTCTTCGGCCCTTTCTGGCTGGCCTGGACGAAAGACCACACCCTGGTGCGCAAGCCCTCTGTCACCAAAGGGGTTACGCAAAACCCCGAAGGTTTCGACGTGGCGGCCCAATGGGATACGGTACCCGGCGGCAAAGACCAGTGGGACTCACTGGGAACCCACACCTGCAACTGTGCCGTATCTTCGGTACAGGACCCCGGGAATACCTTCTCTCAGGTTTATATCTACCCCAACCCGGTCACGTATCACACCTTTGAGATCATCTCCGACCGGCCCATTGAGAAGGTCGTGGTGACCAACCTGCTGGGCCAGGAGGTCTTCCTCTCCGATCCCGCCGAAGGGGTGAACCACAGCTACAGGGTCACCCTGCCCGCACAGGCACCTCCCGGCATTTACCTGGTGAGAGTGAACCTGAAGAACGGTAATTCCACGGTCAGGAAGATCCTCGTAAAATAGATATTCCATGAAATACGGAAAATTTCCAG
>WFRO01000515.1 GCA_015486475.1 Bacteroidales bacterium | reverse complement strand
TGTCCCTGCTGCTGGCCGGGACCGTGACGGGTCAGACGACCCCCAAGAAGCCCCTGACCCATGAGGTATATGATGGGTGGAAAAAGCTCGGATATGTGACCCCCTCCCGCGACGGACGGTGGGTCACCTGGGAGATCAACCCCCAGCAGGGTGACGGCTGGCTTTATCTGTACAATATGAAAAAGGCTTCGCTCGACTCTTTCCCGCGGGGTTACGGGGCCCGTTTCTCGCCTGCAGGGGATTATCTGGTTTTCAGGATCAAACCACAGTATGCCGTGGTGCGCAAAGCCAAAAAAGATAAAAAGAAAAAGGAGGACATGCCCAAAGATTCGCTGGGGATCCTTGTGCTGAAAGGCATGTCCCTGGAGAAAGTGGAGAAAGTTTCCTCTTTCGGTGTTCCGGAGAAGGCCGGCTCATGGTTTTGGTACCGACGCGAAAAGATCTTCCCCGAGAAGCCGGACACCACCGGGATGAGCGCCTCGGAAGAGACGAAGAAAGCTTACAAGGAAAAGAAAAAGGCGTATGACAAGAAGGTCAAGGAGATCAAAAAGGCCAAAGGCACCGATCTGGTGGTGGCCGATCCCGTGGCCGGCCGTTCGGTGGTCTTCCATGATGTCACGGACCAGGCGATCGCAAAGTATGGCAGCAGGCTGGCCTTTATCACCCATCAGAAAGACTCGCTGTCCACTACGGAGATCTATCTTTTCTCTGCCGGCGATGCCAACTCCCGGAAGATCTTCTCCCGCAAAGCGAAGGATAGCGATGCGAAGAAGGTGACTGTCGACGGGCAGGGGCAACAGGTGGCTTTCCTCCATTCTGCCGACACCGGCGATGTGAAGATCTTTTCCCTTTATTACTGGAAGGACGGGGAGGATTCTGCCCGCGTGGCCGTGGATACGCTCTCGCCGGGTATGCCCGGCGGGTGGAGCGTCAGCGACAACCGTTCTCCCTGGTTCTCGGAAAAAGGAAGCCGTCTTTTCCTGGGCACCGCCCCCCGTCCCGAACCGGAGCCGGAGGATACGCTGCTGCCGGAGGAAAAATACCATGTGGATATCTGGAACTGGAAAGATCCTTACCTGCAGCCCATGCAGAAGCTGAGGGCCGGGAAAGAGAAAAAACGCACCTGGCTGGCCGTATGGCTGCCGGAGCAAAAGAAATTCGTGCAGCTGGCCGACAAGACGGTGCCGGAGGTGAGCGTACCCCTGAAAGGAGAAGCCCCTTGGGCCCTGGGAACCTCGGACCTGCCCTACAGGATGCTGATCTCGTGGGAGGCCGACAGGTACCGGGACATCTACCGCATCGAGGTGGTCACAGGCCGGAAGGAAAAGCTCCTTACCAAAGCGCCCTCCTCCGTGAGCCTCTCTCCCCGTGGCACTTCGCTCGTCTGGTGGAGCGTGGAGGACAGTTGCTGGCATGGCCGCGACCTGACCACCGGCACGGAGATCAACCTGACCGGAGCCCTGCCCGTGGCTTTTTATAACGAGCGGCACGATACGCCCAGTCATCCCTATCCTTACGGCTACGCCGGATGGTATGACGACGATCACCACATCATTCTTTACGACCGGTTCGACCTGTGGAAAGTGGACGTGACGGGGAAAGAAAAACCCGCATGTCTCACCAACGGCTACGGGAGAAAGAACGACATACGTTTCAGGAGGGTGAGACTCGACAGGGAGAAAGAGACCATAAACCCCCGAGAGGAGTTGTATCTCAGTGCTTTTCACATCTACAATAAAAGATCGGGATATTTTACTGCCCGGGCAGATAAGCCGGAAGATCCGGAGCGTCTTGTCCTGGGAGATTTTGACTATTCTGCCCTGATGAAGCCGGAGAAGGCGGACCTGCTGTTCTGGAGAAAAGGATCTTTTGAGCAATATCCGGAGCTGTGGACCGGTAATATGAAGATGCAGAAAGCTGCAGAGCTCTCCCTCACCAACCCGCAGCAGAGCGATTATCTGTGGGGCACTGTGGAGCTGACGGAATGGACCTCCTTCACCGGGGAACATCTGCAGGGACTTCTTTACAAGCCGGAGAACTTCGATCCTTCGAAGAAATACCCCATGATCGTCTATTTCTACGAACGCAGTTCCGACGGCATGTACCGTTACTGGGCGCCGGCGCCCAGCCGCTCGATCATCAACCGGTCGTTGTATGTGAGCAACGGCTACCTGATCTTTGTGCCGGACATCACCTACCGGACAGGCTATCCCGGCCAGAGCGCCTACAATGCCGTCATCAGCGGCACCCAGACGATGGTCGACCGTTATCCTTTCATCGACAGGGAGCGGCTGGCCATGAACGGCCAGAGCTGGGGCGGCTATCAGATCGCTTACCTGGTAACACAGACCGACATGTTCCGGTGCGCTTTTTCCGGCGCCCCCGTGTCGAACATGACCAGCGCCTACGGCGGCATACGGTGGGGCTCCGGCATGAGCCGCATGTTCCAGTATGAGCAGACCCAGAGCCGCATAGGCGGGACCCTCTGGGAGAAGACCCTCCAGTACGTGGAGAACTCACCCATCTTCTTTGTCCCGAAGATCCACACCCCCCTGCTGATCATGCATAACGACAAGGACGGCGCCGTGCCCTGGTACCAGGGGATCGAGTTCTTCGTGGCCCTGCGCCGCCTGGGCAAACCGGCCTGGCTGCTGGAGTACAACAACGAAGACCACAACCTCACCCGCCGTGCCGACCAGAAAGACCTCACCATCCGTACCATGCAGTTCTATGACCATTACCTCAAAGGCAAGCCCGCCCCCGCCTGGATGGTCTATGGCATCCCGGCCACGGAAAAAGGAAAGACGGACGGGTATGAGCTGGTACCGGGGAAGTGAAGCGATAAAGCGATGAAGCGATAAAGCGATGAAGCGATAAAGCGATGATGCGATACAGGGAAGTAGAGAGATAGAACCAAGATCTTTGCGGTCTTATGCGCTCCTTGGCGCCACTTTGCGTGAAGCCTTCAACCACGAACCACGAACTACGAACCACCAACCACCAACCACAAACCTCAAACTGCCTTCAACCTGGAACCTGAAACCTGAAACCTGGAACAATTCCAAACCTCAAACCTCAAACCTCAAACCCCAAACCTCAAACCCCAAACCTCAACCACAAACCACCTTATCCACTGTAGCCGAAGAGCTTCTTCTCCCTGATCCTGCTGGCTATGGCGGGGGGTACGTACTCCTCCCAGCGGGGATCGCCCTGTTGCAGCATCTCCAGCACCTCATGCGATTTGATCTGCATATCGTTCGATATCCTCCCGGGGATATCGAGGATGAAGCGGTTCATCCGCAGGTACTCGAACAGCAGGGCCACGTCTTTCTCCATACGTATGCTATCTGAAGTGACCAGCTCTTTACTGTCCCGGCGGGCGGTGGGGTAGATGTAAAGTTTCATGTTCTCCGGGAACAGCTTGCCCAGGGCTTCCAGGATACCGCCACGCAGGTCGGTGTAGTACATTTTGTCCACGATCTTCTCCAGCGTAGGTACGCCGACGACCACCCGCAGTTTTTTCAGCTTGAACATGCTGAAGAAATCCACCAGCTTGTAGTATTCCCTGAAGTCGGAGACCATCACATTGTGCCCCATCTCATTCAGCATGTCCACCCGCTCGAGGAAATCCTGTGCATCGATCTTCCCTTCGGAGAGGACGTTGTTGAGGGTGATCTCGCAAAAGAAGTAAGTGCTCTCTTCGGTATAGTCCTCATCTTTCCGGAAAAGCTCCAGGCTGTTGTGCAGGATGTCCTCCACCACCCGGGTGACGGGCCGGAAGCTGCCGCGAAAGGCCAGCACGTTCTTTTTGTAGAGCAGGTCGGAGGGCTGCTGTACCCGGCCGTTGCGGTCGAACATGATGGCGTGGGTCATGCCGTTCATGACGAGCTGCACGCCCAGCAGGCGGTTGTCCACATAGTCCAGGTCGGGGCCTGACATTTCCATCATGGTGATGCGCAAACGGTCACGGGAGAGGTTGTCCAGCAGAGAGAGAAGGAAGGTGTTGGGCGTGCGGTGGTAGTAATGGCTGGCGTAGATGAGGTTCACGCCCAGGATGCCCAGCGTTTTCTGCTGCAGGAGGGCATCGTTCTCCAGGAGTTTGACATGCAGGAGGATGGTGTTGGGGGCGCCGCCGGGAGTGCGCTGGAAACGGATGCCCATCCAGCCGTGGGGATAATTGCTTTTGGTGTAATTGAGGGTCTCCACCGTGTCGGCAAAGGCAAAGAAACAGGCCTCCGGCTTCTCCTCCCGCAGCACCTCGCTGAGCTCGTTGAACTCCGCCTCCAGCATCTTCAGCAGCCGCTCTTTGGCCACATAACGGTCGCTCTTGCCGACATTGTACAGCACGTCGCTGAATTTCTTGTCGTAGGCCGAGATGGTCTTGGCCACCGTGCCCGAGGCCCCGCCCGCCTGGAAGAAGTGCCGCGCCACCTCCTGGCCGCCGCCGATCTCGGCAAAAGAGCCGTAGAAAGAGGTGTCCAGATTGATCTTCAGTGCTTTGCGGTTAGTGGGAATGGCTTCGTGGTCCATGGTGATCAACGATTAGGGTTCCAAAATGGCAAAATACGGAAAAGAATGGAAGAATGGAAAGATGGAAAGAATGGAATGATGGAAGAATGGAATAGTGGAATGTTGGGAGGGAGTAGTGAAGCGATAAAGCGATAAAGCGGTAAAGAGTATAACTATGAACTATGAACCATGAACTATGAACTGTGAACTGGTCATATTTTTTCAATTTTTTCCCATCTTTGGATATATATTTTTTGTATGCGAAAAAAACTTCTCAATATCCTTTTCTGGTCGGTGCTGTCGGCGGCGTTCATTGGTCCGGGGACCGTCACTACGGCGGCCAAGGCAGGTGCCGGGTATGGCTATGGTCTGCTGTGGGCCCTGCTTTTCTCCACAGTCGCCTGTATCGTCCTGCAGGAGGCCGCTGCCCGGCTGACGCTGGTGTCGGGCCTGAACCTGGGCCAGGCCATACGCCGCCGCTACCGGGGCCGCTCCTCCTTCCTGTGGATCGTCGTACTGGTGGTGGGGGCCATCATCGTCGGGTCGGCGGCCTATGAGACGGGCAACATCCTGGGCGCGCTGGCCGGCATACGCTTTATCATCGCAGGCCCTTCGTGGCTGTGGGTGCTCCTCATCGCGCTGTTCGCCGCGGCGATGCTGCTGCGCCGCTCTGTGCGGGGTGTGGCTCATGTGCTGGGGGGGCTGGTGGCGGTGATGGGCGTGGCCTTCTTCCTTACGGCCGTCGCGGTACGTCCCGACGGCGGCGCTCTGCTGCACGGCATGCTGGTGCCGTCGCTGCCGCCGGGCAGCGGCCTCCTGGTGCTGGGCCTCATAGGCACCACCGTGGTGCCATACAACCTCTTCCTGGGCTCCGGCATGGCCGCCGGGGACCAGTCGCTGGGCGAGATGCGCTTTGGTCTCTCCGTGGCGGTGGGACTGGGCGGTCTTATCTCTATGGCCGTCCTCGTCGCCGGCACAGCTGTGGAGGGGGCTTTCACCTACGAAGGGCTGGTGCAGGCCCTGCAGAACGGCACGGGACGGTGGGCCGTCATCATCTTCGGCACAGGCATGCTGGCCGCCGGCTTCACCTCGGCGGTGACCGCCCCCCTGGCGTCGGCGGTGACGGCACGCTCTCTTTTCCATGATGAGCAACATCCCGCCTGGGACGAGGGGAAAAAAGGATTCATCGCCGTCTGGGCGGGCGTGCTCCTCACCGGCGTGCTCTTCGGCCTGTCGGGAGTGAAGCCCGTGCCGGTGATCATCCTGGCACAGGCCCTCAACGGGCTCATCCTGCCGCTGATCACCCTCTTCCTGTTCCATGTCGTCAACGACCGCTCCCTCATGGGAGCGCAGGCCAACAGCCGCGGCCTCAACCTGGCGATGTTCCTCGTCAACTGGGTGACCCTCACCCTGGGCCTGTGGCAGCTCACACGCGTGGCCCTGACCCTCGCCGGCAGCACCCTGCCGCCGGGAAACCGGTGGCTGTGGGGCATCGCCGCCGTGGCGCTGGCAGTGGATATGATGATCGGAGGGAGGTATATGGTGCGGGGGAGTGAGGGAAGGCCGATGAAGCGATGAAGAGATAATGCGATGAAGCGATGAAGCGAAAGAGATGATGCGATGAAGAGAATAACCCGATATTAATAACGTTGGATCATGAAAATTTCCAAACCTTTCACCGGCGTTCTCGCCTTCCTCATTGTCCTTTTCACGATGCCCCTGGGGCATGCGGCCATGATCGTCATGGAAAAGAC
>WFRO01000514.1 GCA_015486475.1 Bacteroidales bacterium | reverse complement strand
GATCATCTGCAGGTCACCTCAGAGGAGAAAGCGGTAAAAGGAACGACAGAGAAAGAGCAAAGAGAGGAGCATGAGAATTCAGGGAGCGAAGGTCATCCTGCAACAGCAACACCGGTGCAGCAC
The DNA here is from genome assembly GCA_015486475.1 of Bacteroidales bacterium. Taxonomy (GTDB): domain Bacteria; phylum Bacteroidota; class Bacteroidia; order Bacteroidales; family VadinHA17; genus DRPN01. The sequence goes on along the minus strand of WFRO01000514.1, from coordinate 4,671 downwards.
AAAACTGTCCAGGAAGCGGCCATCCCTGCTGAGCGACCTGCCTCCCCGGCACCAGCGCCCGGAAATGGAACGACGGCGAATGCTACGGGATCGCAGCCGGTACAGAAAGAAACAGGTTACACGATGCCTACCACCCTTCCTGCAGAAAAGGAAAAACCTGCGCCGGTGGCACGCTTTGAACTGTCTGCCCGGAAAGGATGTCCTCCCCTGACCGTGGATCTTATCAATCTCTCCGAATATGCTACGGATTATTCCTGGGATATTGAGCCCGCAGGTGTGCGGTTCACAGAGATCTCTCCGCAATATACCTTTCATGATCCCGGCCTCTATGTCGTACATCTTACGGCAAGGGACCAGGAAGGCCATGTCTCTGTCAGCAGTGACACCATAGAGGTGTACGCAAAGCCCCGGGCACGTTTTGATTATTCACCGAAAGATGCGGTCGTCCCGGATGATGAGATCTATTTCTATGATAACTCCGTGGATGCGGAACGTTACCTGTGGTCTTTCGGCGACGGTCATAACTCGACCGAGTCCGATCCGGTCCACAAGTATACCACCGACGGTCCTTTCGATGTGGTGCTGACCGTCTGGTCGGCCCATGGCTGTGTCGACTCGATGGCGCTGAGGGATGTTTTTGAGCATTCCGGCTATTATCTCCGTTTCCCGAATGCTTTTGTGGCCAATCCCGGCGGACCCACTGGAGGGTATTACAGTGAAGGGTCCCTGGCCAATGATGTCTTCCATCCGGTATGGAAAGGGGTGGGGGATTATCATCTGCAGATCTTCAACCGGCGGGGAGAGCTGGTCTTTGAGAGCAGGGAACTGAACCGCGGATGGGATGGTTACATCCTGGGACAACTGGCTACACCGGGGGTATATATCTGGAAAGCCCGCGGGACCTTCCTCGATGGTAAACCTTTTGTAAGGTTCGGGAATGTTACCCTGATCAGGAAAAGGTGATATAAACCGGCGCCAGTCACAGATCCTTTTCTTCTCTCCTTATACATTTTATACATTGCAGTTCCCCTTTACAATATTATTATCCGGCTTATTATAAGTGTATGTTCGTCAATAAAACGCTCCCGGAAAGAGAAATATTTTCTACTTTTGATCGAAAGCATGCGGAGGATGAAACATATATTTCTTGCCTTTCGTAAGTGAATATAAATTTATAATTTATATATTCGTATTTGGGTTTGTGAGGGGGAAAGGTGCATATATTACTTTAACGAACTGATAATCAGTATCCTGGTGAAAAAATACCTGGTCATAGCCGTATTCAGTATTGTTTTGGTTCGCCCGGTTGTCTCCCAGGATGCCCAGTTTTCCCAGTTCTATGCGGCCCCGCTTTATCTTGCTTCCGCTTTTACCGGCGCCACGGAAGAGAACCGCATTACCATGAACTACCGGAACCAGTGGCCCGCCCTTCCGGGCGTTTTTACCACCTACAGTTTTTCTTATGACCGTTATTTTCACAATTTCAATTCGGGTCTGGGTTTTTTGGCGCTGTATGATGTGGCCGGGTCGGGACACCTGAGCACGCTCAATCTGGGGTTACTTTATTCCTATAACATACAGGTGAATGATTATCTGTATATACGGCCCGGCCTGCAGGTTAAGTATGCCCAACTGGCGCTGGATTTCTACAGGCTGATCTTTAACGACCAGCTCTCCCCCGGCGGCAATACGCCCCCCACCGAGCAGCCTCCTTTTGACAATATCGGTGATATTGATGCGGAGACCTCTGTACTGGCCTATACCGAGCGTCTGTGGCTGGGTGTTTCCGTGGATCACCTGCTGCGGCCCAAAGAGTCCCTGTATGGGGATGAGACCAAGCTGCCCATTAAAGTATCGGTATTCGGAGGGGCTCAGGTGGTACGCAAAGGCCGCCTTCTCAAACCTATCGAGGAGAGTCTCTCACTGGCCTTTCTCTATAAACAGCAGGGCCGTTTCAAACAGCTGGACCTGGGTATGTACTGGTACAAAAACCCCCTGGTATTCGGTTTCTGGTACAGAGGTATCCCGATCCCGATGGGAGGCAAGACCTACAACAGCCGCGATGCCATGATCATCCTGGTGGGTTATAAGACCAAACAGTTACAGATAGGGTACAGTTACGACTTCACCGTCTCCAGGCTGCTGATGAGCACCGGCGGATCCCATGAGATCTCTTTCACGTATGAGTTCAAGACCACCCAGTACAAGCGAAGGAAGATCCATGCTATTCCCTGTCCGGAGTTTTAGTTCATGGTTCATAGTTCATAGTTCATAGTTCATGGTTCATGGTTCATGGTTCATAGTTCACAGTAGATTATATCGCTTTATCTCTTTATCGCATTATCTCTTCATCGTTTTCATTCATTCCCTCCGGCATGTAGTATCCTAAAAATCTTTATCCCGGTAGTGGCGGGGAAAGGAAAATCCCCTATCTTTGCAGGCAAAATCAAATACCGGAAAAATGAAAAAATCATCCCTGATCCTGAATGTGATACTGTTGATCGCCGTAGTGGTGCTGTATGTGCTCTATTTTACGGGGAAAAGCTCTTCAGGTGAGGCTGTTCAGCCTGTGGCCGGCATTACGGAGGCCGGTGTCAGCGACAGGCCGATCGTGTACGTCAATATGGACACCCTGCTGGCCAATTATGATATGTTCGCCGATCTGCAGGACCGTCTGCAGAAAAAACAGCAGGATTCCGAGAGCAAGCTGAACGCCCGCGGCCAGAAATGGCAGACCAAGGTGAATGAGTTCCAGAGCAACCTTCAGAAAGGCCTGATAACACGCTCCGAAGCCCAGAAGATACAGAACCAGCTGCAACAGGAACAGCAGGAGATCATGCAGATGAAGGATGATCTGGCCAACAGTCTCATGGAGGAGCAGCAGGTGGGGTCGCGGAAAGTGATCTTCAGCATTGTGGATTTCCTCAATGGTTACAGCCAGGAGCATCATTACCGGTATGTCCTCAGCACTACCGTCGGCGGCGCAGTTCTCTACGGCGAGAAACAGTTGGATGTTACACAGGAGGTGCTGGAAGGCCTGAACGAGAAATACAAAACCGTCAGGGATTCCGTTCTTAAAGCACAATAGATCCCATGGATCTGTTCCGGGAGTACCGGCGTCGTTATCCCGTACGTCCTGCCCTTATCGGTCGTCCTCCTGCTGCCCGTTTGTTCAATGTGGTGGTGATCCCCTGTTATGATGAGAAGGATGAGGAGGTGGCTGCCACCCTTGACTCCCTGGCTGCGTGTACGTTACCGCACCGCGATGTGGAAGTGATCCTGCTCATCAACGCCTCTACAGATGCTGATCCGGCCGTCATCGCCCGTAACAGAGGCCTCTTCCGTTTTCTTACCAATAACACGGATCGTTGGGAGAACGAACGTCTCTCTTTCTCTCCTTTACTGATCGAAGACTTCTCTCCTGCTGAGGCAGGGGTAGGCGCTGCCCGCAAAACAGGCATGGATGAAGCTCTTTACCGGCTGGAAGCTGCCGGCGCCGGCGATGGTATCCTCACATCCCTCGATGCGGACACCCTCGTGGAGAGCAACTACCTGTCGGCCCTGGAAGAGATGTTCCTCTCCCGGCCTGCTGTAGACGGTGTCTCTGTCTGTTTTGAGCATCCCCTTAAAGGACCTTTCCCACCCGCTGTCTATAACGGGATCGTCCAGTACGAGCTACACCTTCGTTATTTCGTGCAGGCCCTGCGTTACATAAATTATCCTTTTGCCTGGCATACGGTGGGATCTGCTTTTGCGGTAAGGGCCGGCGCCTACATGCGGCAGGGAGGGATGAACAAAAAGCAGGGCGGGGAGGATTTTTATTTTTTGCAGAAGATCATCATGGAGGGGCGATTTGCCGGTCTGACCACCACAAAGGTCATCCCTTCGCCCCGGCCGGCCCGGAAGGTGCCGTTCGGTACCGGCCCGGAGATGCACCGCTTCCTGACCGGTGAAAAAGACATTTATCTTACCTATAACCTGCAGGCTTTCCGTGACCTGGACATTTTTTTCAGACAGGTGCCGCAACTGTTCGGCGGGAGGATGCGTCCGGAGGATCTTTATGCCGCCCTGCCGGCGTCGCTGAAACAGTACCTGGCTCCGGAGGCTTTCTCTGCCAGGATCCGTGAGATCCTGGGCAATGTGGCCACGGAACGGAATTTCATGAAACGGTTTTACCGCTGGTTCAACACCTTCAGGGTGATCAAATACCTGAACATGATCCACCGGGAATATTATGACAGAAGACCGGTATTTGCAGAAGCTGCCGGACTGCTGCGACTGAAAGGGGTAAAAAAGATCCCCGGGGAAGGGGTGGATCTGCTGAAGTATTACAGGGATCTTGACAGGAAGGCAGGGGCATGAGGGCTGTCATTTCCCTTTCGTGACGATAAAGATATCTTCATTTTTCTTTTTCATCAGGTACTGTTCCCTGGCAAACTTTTCCAGACTCCTGCTGTCGGTCTCCAGCTCTTTGAGCTTGCGGGTATCCTGTTCAATTTTTTCCTGGTAGTAGCTTTTATCATGGCGTAACTGGCGGAGCTCCCGCATTTGCCTGTACTGGTCGATGAGGTTGTTGTTGTCAAAGATGAGCAGCCATAACAGGAAGAAGACCAGGATGAGGAAGTACTTGTTCTTCAGCAGGGGTGGGGTCCGTTTTAACCAGTTGTGTGT
>WFRO01000513.1 GCA_015486475.1 Bacteroidales bacterium | reverse complement strand
GAGGCCGCCCGCTCACCGCAGGCTTTTGAAAAGTGGAAGAGCGTATGGCGTGGGGCAGAGCCTTCTTTTATGGAGATAGCATGGTCCGATGCTGAAAAAGCTGCCGTCACACTCACTGCTGTCATGCAGGAGGAACAGGGCCTGCTGATGCTGAAAGATGCGGGTCTCCTGGCCTGGGGCCCTGGAAAGGACATCACGGACAGGCTGCTCGGCGGGGAGAAGACAGTAAAGACAGAAGCTCCTGCAGGCCTTCTTGCCGGCAGGATCGCCCTGATCACCGGAGCAGCACAGGGATTCGGGAAAGGTCTGGCAGAGCACCTCGCCGCCGACGGAGCCTGCGTGATGGTGGCCGACATCAACGGGGAGACCGGCCGGGAGACCGTCCGGCAGCTCAGGGAGAAAACCGGCAACCCGAACATTGCCTTTGTCGGGGCGGATGTAACGAAGAGCGACTCGGTGGACAGCATGGTACGCGCAACGGTCCTGGCCTTTGGCGGACTGGATATCTTCATCAGCAACGCAGGCATCCTGAAAGCCGGCGGGCTGGAGGCACTGGACGAGCAGGCCTTTGACCTGGTCACACAGGTCAACTACAAAGGTTTCTATCTGGGAACAAGGTACGCTTCACGGGTGATGAAGACGCAGCACCACCACGCCCCGCAGCGTTTCATGGACATCATCCAGATCAACTCCAAGTCGGGTCTGCAGGGCAGCAACCGCAACTTCGCCTATGCCGGCAGCAAGTTCGGCAGCATAGGCCTGGTGCAGTCGTTCGCCCTGGAGCTGGTGCCGTACAACATCAAGGTGAATGCAGTGTGCCCGGGCAATTTCTTCGACGGACCCCTCTGGTCAGACCCCGACAACGGTCTTTTCGTGCAGTACCTGCGTGCCGGCAAGGTGGCCGGGGCAAAGACCATCGAAGATGTGCGGAGGTACTACGAAAGCCTGGTGCCCATGGGCCGCGGCACGACCGTGAAGGATGTGTACCGGGCCGTAGTTTATCTCATACAGCAGGAGTACGAGACCGGCCAGGCTTTGCCTGTTACGGGAGGACAAGTCATGTTGCGATAAAGCGATAAAGCGATAATGAGATGATGCGCGAAGACCCCGGAGGGGTCGAAAGATAGTAGCCGCAGTTACGCCTGCGGTAAATAAAGCATACCCCTCAATCCCAACCCCGGCGGGGTTGAAGAACGATGAAGCGATGAAGCGATAATGAGATGATGCGCGAAGAAATAAATGTTTGAATGTATGAATGATCGAATGATTGAAACTTTGCCCATAAAACTTCAACCCAAATTATCTTTGCGGCTCTTTGCGTGCTACTCTGCGATCCTCTGCGTGAAGCCTTCTCATACGAATTACTAAAACTAAATTTGAAATATACTCAATGAAAACCAAAGCTGTAAGAATATACGGAAAAGAAGACCTGAGGCTCGAGGAGTTCGAGCTTCCGGAGATGAAGGAGGATGAGATCCTGGCCAAAGTGATCTCCGACAGCATCTGCATGTCCTCGTACAAGGCCGCCAAACAGGGCGCTGCCCACAAGCGGGTGCCGGATGATGTGCATGAGCACCCCACGATCATCGGTCATGAGTTCAGCGGGGTCATTCTGCAGGTGGGGGAGAAATGGAAAGACCGCTACCGGCCGGGCCAGAAATTCTCCATACAGCCGGCACTGAACTACAAAGGCAGCCTGGACGCGCCGGGTTACTCGTACCGGTATATCGGCGGTGATGCCACCTACATCCTCATCCCGCACGAGGTGATGGAGATGGACTGTCTCCTGCCGTATCACGGCGAAGGTTTCTACCCGGCCTCTCTCTCTGAACCCATGTCGTGCGTCATTGGGGCTTTCCATGCCAGCTACCACACCCGTCCCGGCAGCTACGATCACCTGATGGGCATCAAAGAGGGCGGACGGTTGGCCCTGCTGGCGGCAGCGGGTCCCATGGGACTGGCTGCGATCAATTATGCGGTCCTGAACGATCGAAAACCGGACGTAATGGTGGTCACAGACATCGATGATGCGCGCCTGGCCAGGGCCTCACAGCTTTATTCTCCGCAATGGGCTGCGGATCATGGTGTAAGATTGTATTATGTCAACACCCGCGACCTGGAGGATCCCGAAGGTTATCTGAAGGAGCTCGCCGGCGGCGCTTATGATGATGTCTTTGTCTTTGCCCCCGTGGCTCCTGTCATCGAGCAGGGCGACCGTCTCCTGGGACGCGACGGATGCCTCAACTTCTTCGCAGGGCCCACCGACCCGGCATTTTCAGCTAAGCTCAACTTTTACAATGTGCATTATGCTTCCACCCACATCACCGGCACCAGCGGCGGGAACAACGAGGACATGATCGAAGCCCTCGATCTCTTCTCCAAAGGGCTCGATCCTTCCGGCCTGGTGACCCACATCGGAGGCCTGGACGCGGTCATAGACACCACCCTGCATCTGCCGGAGATCCCCGGCGGGAAGAAGCTTATCTACACCCAGCTGAGCATGCCCCTGACCGCGATCGATGATTTTAAGGAAAAAGGGAAAGAGGATCCGCTCTTCGCGAAGCTGGCAGAGATCACCGAAAAACACAACGGCCTCTGGTCGGTGGAGGCGGAGGAGTGGCTGCTCGAACACGGGAGGAAGATCGGGGAAAAGGGAATGTAGGGGAATAATGGAATAGTGGAATATTGGATTATTGGGGGAATCGACGAATCGATGAAGCGATAATGTGATTATGCGATGATGCGACCGGTTTCCTTGTTTGTGCCTAAGGGTTCTTCATTCTTTGTTCGTCGATCATCGATCATCGATCATCGTTCCTTATTCCGTTCCTTCAGTTTCCTTTTTCTTCTTTTTCTTTTGCTTTACCTTCAGCTTATAGGGGAAGCGATAGGAGAGGACATAGTTGAACGTGATGGGGAAATTTTTCTCCGCGTTGCCATAGCCGGGGATGATATAGGGCTGCATGATCTCTTTGGGGTAGATCAGCAGGAAATGGCCCCGCACGTTCCAGCCCATGAAAAAGTTTTTCAACACCTCTGCTTTGATGCCCACGGTCACCTCGAACCAGAAAGGCCGCAGGTGGTCGGGCGGCAGCGAAGTGTTCAGATCGCCCCAGTAATCATCGTGGATGGTGATCTCCTCCGCCTCGTGGGTCATATCCACGGCCGCGATACGCAGGCCCCAGAAAATACTCTCGTTCTCGTCCGCCCTCCGGCCCAGGATATTGTGATCGACACCCAGCTTCAGATAGGACCCTTTCATCCTGTAGGCATAATCCGGTTCGGTCTTGTGGTATTTGAGCCGTCCTCCCTCGGCCACCAGGTACCAGCCGTCACTGACCTCTGCATCCAGGTATAGCTCGTAGCCTTTCATGGGAGGATCCGTAAAAAATCCTATGAAAGGGATCAGGTCGATGCCAAAGCGCACCCCGCCGTAACGGATAGTGTCCCCGTTGGTAAGGTCTTGTCCTGTCCCGGTGAGGGTCAGCAGGAACAGGCTAATCCCTGAAAAGATATATTTTAACGTTCTCGTCATCCGTATTGGTAACCAGGGGGTTGACCACCGCGGCCGAATCCAGGAAGTGGCGGGTGATCTGTATCTTCAGATCGTTAAATTCGGCAATGAAGCCGCATTCAAAAGAGAGAAGGCGCGTGGAGCGGGTATAGTGAAAACTGACCGTATCCTGCAGGGTGTCGTTGGCGATCACGAAGGCACAACTGTCATAATGGGCGTCCAGCGGCAGACTGATCTTCCAGGCGCTCCCGTCCACGATGAGGGAGTCCTCACGCCCTATGCCCCACATCCGGACATTCTGCAGGGTGGTATCCTTATCCTTTCCGTTGTCGAGGGTGAGGAAACGGGCATGCAGGTATACGTCCGTGTTTTCCAGACAACGTGGCGACGGGTTACAGGCTGCCAGAAGCAGCAGGATCACCACGACGGCTGCCGTGAGCCTTCCGGGCGCAGGGAATATGCCTGAGGCCTTCCTAATGTCCTTCGTCGCCTTTGTATAGATATCTGTCTCCTGTCTCATCCACTATACGTTTGTACCACGCCTCACCATAGCCGGGCTGCTGCAGTTTGGGGTTATGGAACTTATATCCTTCCGGCACTTCGGCTTTCTCCTTGATGTTCCCGTCCATGTATTTGGTGAACAGGTAAGCATAAAGCTTCTTCCACACTTTCACCGTATTGGCACCCTGCAGCACGGAGTAGTCGGTAAGGAACTTGCGGGCAGCAGCGGGATCTTTGGCGTACAGCTCCGAAGCGGCTATGTCGATGGCTTTCACCTCACTGACGTATTTGTTCTCCAGCTCATGCTGTACCAGTTGTATCTCAGGGATGATCACATTGTACCGGGTGTAGGCGAAGTTGGACACCTGGTTGAAGACCCAGAAAGCCGCATCGTCGCTGAAGGTCATCATATCCCCGTTGCCCACGGCGAACTCATGGGGAACTTTTGTGATGCCGCAATACATAGGGGTATACACGGTGGAGTAGGTGTCGTCGACGCCGAACCAGAAAATGCCGCCGATGGGGTCGGGGAGGTCCTTACGGCTCTGGGCCACGAAAGAGAAGCCCGTTTGTTGTGTTGAGGTGGCCCGCTCGTTGAAGTAGGTCTTGCCGTCCACCTTCCAGGTGAGGGGGCGCCAGCGGTAACCACAGCCGAAAGGACCGGCGCCGATGTCCTGGGTCATGTCCATGGGTGTGCCCTCGTAATGATCGCGCATCATCGCCATCACATCCTGCACGGAGAGTTTTTTGTCGGGCTTCACCCACAGGGGCATGCGGTTGTGCAGGTCTTCGCCCATGGCATACGACTCATACTTGTCCATGCCGGAGGCTACCTTGCGGAAACCGGACCATACGCGGGCCTCGCAGAAACGGGCTGCCCCGAAGTCCAGCGGAGCGTAGGCGTCGGCAAAACTGAAATCCTTGTCTTTGCCTTTGAACCACCCATGATCGCGGGCCACCCGGATAACATCTTTCTCATATACCGTGGTGACGGCCGGGTC
>WFRO01000512.1 GCA_015486475.1 Bacteroidales bacterium | reverse complement strand
TAAAAAAGAACATCCCCGACAAAGTTCCCCTGCTGGAGGAGGTAGCTGCAACGGGCGATGTATTCATGAAAAGGCCGGGATAAGGGCCACCATGCCCGGGTGACATTTACCAGGGTTCCGAAATTATAAACCCAGCCCGGATCGCCGGATTCGGGAACGATGTGGGGTGATGTATGGTAGATGATACGGTTCAGCCCTTCACAGAAAGCTCTGTCCAGTGTCTCTTTCAGGTCGCCGGGTCCGTATTGCCACATCCAGACACTGGTGAATGCTTCTGCTTCGACCTGTGGTTGGTTATAGAGGTGTGCGGCACTGGCCGGTCCTTTGATGATCTGTGTACGCAACCAGGCCGTATCATTGTCACCATACCGGAACCAGAATTCTCCCCGCGGGACAGAGACCACCCCCAGGGACCGTAAGGACTCAAAGGGACAGTTATGGAGCGGAGGTCCGGGACCACCTGACTCTGCATGGAACTCCAGCCCATTGTCACGGCAGATCTGCGTGGATAAGGTATAGTGATCATCAATGATCAGATCCGACAGGGTTTTTTTATAGTCATTCAGGAACCTTCCGGTAGTCTCTTTGTCTTTTACCGTGAATCCTTGTAATACAGGCAGGAAGGGGACAAGACTGTAACCGTTCTTTTGCAGAAATATTTTTTTCAGGTCGCGGGTCCAGACAGCACTGTTCGCCTCGTAGCTGTCTGTGTACAGGTAGTCCAGGCCCGATCCGCGGAGGTCGCCCAATTCTCCCTTTAGCAATTTCAGGATATGATCAAGATTATGGCGGGTAGCTGCTGCACTGAAATGGTCGATCATCAGGCCGTTGGAGCGGGGGCTGGGCGCCATGAGAGGCTGGCCGGTGCCGGTTCTTATATATCTGGTGATGACCCATTTCCCGGCAGGGACCTGCCAGACAAGATGACCATTCCGGAAAGATCCGGTCAGGTCAATGATCCGGGATCTGTCGCTGATCAATGAATCTTTTGTCAGGGGGAAAGCCAGGACAGCCACCTCCTGATAGTCGATGGGCAGGCCGTTCCTGTCTCTGGTGAGGATCATCTTTTTGCTTCCATGGTACCATTCGGGGATCACCGGGAATGCCAGGGTGTCGTCGAAAGTGGAGGGGCCGGTTACCTTCCGGTCCGTATGGAAGATCCCCTGCACGCCATCCTGTGGTTTGATCCAGCTACCTCCGGCATTCCAGCTGCTTGAGATCGTAAGTCCCATCTCCAGTCCCAGTTTTTTAGCAGTTCGTACAGCATGACCGATAGCCTGTACCGACTGATCGCTCAGAAAAGGAGGACCGGCCAGCTCCACGCTGTCCGGATCGACCCATCCGGCCACATCCCATATATCCACGCCACCCATACCTTTGTCCTTAAATTCTTTTAATTCCTTTTCCATGGTGTGGAGATCAAAATTCCCGTTTACCCAGCACCAGTATCCTTTGGGACGGGCGGACATGGGAGGATCCTTGAAACCGGATGCCAGATCACCCGGCTGTTTTTCCGGAGACGGCCCGCTGCATGCCACCGCCAGGGACAGTAACAGGAAAAGGAACAGAATATTTCTCAGCTTCTTCAGGGGAAAACAAAATAAGTCGTTCACAGAATTCACACTATTAAGCATTTATGAGTGGCAGTCATGGTCCCTGCCTATGTCATGGATACCGGAATTTAAAATTAGGGGAGAAAATTTTTAGCAGGTTTGTTCTATGTATATTATGTTATGCTGAGCGTATCAAATTCACAGAATGAGTCTTATTCAGCCTATGATTAAGTAAATTTATCGGAGCAATCATACTGAAGCGTTGATGAAGTTAAAAGGGATTGATTTCGCTATTATTTTAGGATATCTGATCACTACTGTCTTTATCGGATTATATCTGAGAAAAAAGGCTGCCAGGAATAAATCATCTTATTTACTGGGAAGCCGTCAGCTTCCGTGGTATATGCTGTCGTTGTCCAATGCTTCCGGCATGCTGGATATCTCCGGGACCATGTGGTTGGTCACCCTGCTTTTTGTATATGGACTGAAAAGTATCTGGATCCCCTGGCTGTGGCCGGTGTTCAATCAAATCTTTTTAATGGTTTATCTCTCTGCCTGGCTGAGGAGGTCGGGGGCCACCACGGGAGCCGAATGGATGGTCACTAGGTTTGGTGAGGGAAAAGGAGCCGTTGCTGCCCGTAACATCATTGTGGTATTTGCCGTGATATCATGTCTGGGCTTCATGGCATACGGTTTTATTGGCCTTGGCAAGTTCGTGGAGACCTTCGTCCCCTGGGAGATAATATCCCCTTATCTGCACATACATATAAGACCGGAATATGTACCTCATCTGTATGGTATCTTTTTCATTGCGTTTGCCGTATTTTATTCTCTGCTGGGTGGTATGTCGGGCCTGGTCTGGGCCGATGTGGTGCAGTTTACCATTATTACGGCTTCTTCCCTGATGATCGCTTTGCTTGCCATGCGGGCCTTGTCCCTGCACCCATTGCATGTGCCGGATGGCTGGTATTCGCCGTTTTTCGGTAAAAGGCTTGATCTGGACTGGCGAGGTATCCTGCCGGATGTGAATCGCAAGATCGCAAGTGACGGTTTTTCCTTTTTTTCCCTCTTCTTTGGCATGATGTTACTAAAAGGCATCCTGGTCAGTGCGGCAGGGCCGGCACCTAATTACGATATGCAGAAGATCCTGGCCACAAGGAACCCGCGCGAGGCTTCGTT
>WFRO01000511.1 GCA_015486475.1 Bacteroidales bacterium | reverse complement strand
TGATCTCCTCCAGCTTGGCGATCTCCTCACGGATGCGTATCAGGCCGGCATCCACCTCCTGGTGGAACTGCACTTCCTCGTTCTGCACCAATTGCTGCTCAAAAGCCAGGATCTTCTGCTGCTTATTGGTACGGCTCCAGTCCCAGATGTTCCAGGTGATGCGTGCCCCCACCAAATAAAAAGGTTTGAAGTCGAGGTTCAGCGGATTCAGTCCAGGCCTGCCGTACCCGGCCTGCCCGAAACCATAGACCTTCGGACGCCGCTGTACTTTCTGCAGCCGTATGGAAGCATCGAGCCAGGAACGCTGCATGGAGAAGAGTTGCTGCTCCGGGCGCAGGGCCGGACTGCTCACCGGCACCGGAGGAGGCACGGTAAACACCACACCGGCGGCAAAGACCGTATCCAGATACATCCCCAGCAGTTGTGTCACCGCACGGCGGTCGTGGCGGTTGACCGCCATTTTCTGACGTATGTCCAGGCGGGCCGCTTTCAGGATGTTCACATCCCCCTGCAAGAGCATCCCCTGCCGGCGGGCGGTCTCTGCCTCCGACAAGGCTTTGTCCATCTGCTGCATGTTCTGTTGCAGGATAGTATAATTGTCATCCAGGTAAAGCGCCGAAAAGAAAATACGGGCCAGCTTTTGCTTAAAGGTATAGAGCTTCACCTCCAGGTCCTGCTGCCGCAGGCCGATGGAGCGTTGTTTGACCTGCCGCTGGTTTTTGGTGGCCCCGCCGTCGTAGATCATCTGTTTCACATCCAGGGTGAGGGCGTACTGGGCATGATAGGGTGTGGGGAAGGTGATCCCCGGCACAGGCGGGTTCATGTCAATGGTCACCACGTCCGAATAATAGGTTGCCTGGGCGCCCAGATCCATCTCCGGATAATAAGCGCTCTTCAGGCTCTCATCTTCCAGGGTGATCTCTTTGGCCAGTATGGGTTTCCCGGCGATCAACGGGAACCGTTCGGTCGCCAGCCGCAGACAGGCCGGCAGGGAGAGGGTGTCCCCCGGGCCACCCCGCGCCGCCGGCGGAGAAAACACTCCGGTAACCAACAGGATCAAAACAAAAAAAGCAGATTTCATAGTCTGATTATCAGTGATTTAAAATTTCCTTGAAAAATACTTTTCAAAACTTTGTGATAAACTATTGTGTTTTTATACCCATATCTTACAGATATATAGCGGATTAACAAATCTTAACTACGTAGTCAACTACGTAGGTAGCTACGTAGATGTATGGATTTGTGATGATACAGTCCCAGTAAGATATTTAACAAATATAAGGCTATGGTCATGAATATTAAGAATTTCCGGTCATTTATTTTCAGATACTGTCATTTCATACGATCGCTACTTTTCCCGGCTAAGTTATTTTGTGCTACCCCCCTGTGTCCCCCCTTAAATCCAGTGTTAAGTCAACCTTAAAACAACGCCTTACATAGCCTGCCCGCCCCCCTGACCCCCTAATAAGTGTGGAGTGTGGAGTTACGAGTTACGAGTTGGGTGTATCCCCGTCCGAACGGATGACCGTTCATCCGGGCGGAGAGTAACGGGTTGAGGAGTTATTATTTAGATCTATCCTAGTCACCTCATCGCTTTATCGCTTTATCTCTTCACCCATCTTCCATTATTCCATTATTCCACCATTCCATTTTTATTGACCGAGGGGGCGCGAAGGGTAAAAAGTGATTTTCCGGTTCAGTTCCTCCACTTCAGGCGGGTGATCTCGTTGTCGCGGGAAGTGTTGCCGGCTACCGTGTGCAGGCGGAATTCTCCCTTTTCCGGCGTCAGCTGTGCCTCCACCCAGCCCACCGGATCCTCTTCCCGGAAATTGTAGCCCATAGCCGGCAGATTGATCAGGTGGATGCCTTCCCGGACATCATAGCGGTATACATGCGAATGGCCATAGAATATTGCTTTCACATGTTTCTGTGGGGCGATGATGCGGAACAGCCGGTCGACATCCGCCAGGGAACCGTCCCTGTCATCCAGGGTATGATGCAGGAAAAGAAATGCCGGCTTTTCCGCATGGTCCTTCAGGTATATTTCCAGCCATGTCCGCTGGGCCTTCCCCAGCAAACCCAGGGGAGGGGACTGATTAGTGAAGACCAGGGAATCGAGCAGGATGAGACGCATGTCCGGATATTCGATCACCTGGGTAAACCGGCCGTTCACCTCTTCCCTTTCTCCGGGCGTCCCGGGAAATACCGACAAAAAATGATCCCGTACATCATGATTGCCCAGGGTCATGGCCACCGGCATTCCCCCATTCAGGGGCTCCAGTAACCCTTTCAACGCCTCATAATCTCCCTGTTTCCCTTCCAGGCGCGCCAGATCTCCTGTGATGACCGCCATATCAGCCGGATATTCCCTGACCTGCTGCACTCCCTTCAACAAATTCCGGTAAGGGTAAAATCCCCGGTAAACCTCGTCTTTGTTTTCCGGGATGTGCGTGTCAGACAAGAGGTTCAGCCGGAGACCCTTTTTCCTCCCGGTAGCCGCAAAGGAAGGCAACATTCCCATGACCATGACAGCCCCTGCGCCACCGGCCAGGGTCTTTATAAAATGACGGCGGCTTTTCTTCTGATAGAGATAAGGCATGGCAGTAAATTTTGGTTGAGGTACGCAATTTACAAATAATTTCTCTCCTTCCTCCCGGACATCTGTTTTTTTATTACACTTAAACACGTTGATACATTGCGATTTACATCGGAACGTCAAAAAATATTTTAAATTTTTTAGTATTATGTTATACATAGTATTATATTTTATTCATATCTTTGCATTGGAGATTACAATGCTATAACCATATGCTTTAAAAATGAAAAAAACGATCACGATCAATCTGGGAGGGCTGGTCTTCCACATCGACGAGGATGCGTACCTCCTGCTGGAGGAGTACCTGAAAAGGCTGGGAGACTTTTATTCCGGCGATATGAACTCTTCCGAGATCCTGGAAGACATCGAGGCCCGCATGGCCGACCTGTTCCGCGAGCGGATGACCTCCGGACAGGAGGTCATCACCCGCACCAACGCGGAAGAGGTCATTGGTATTCTGGGATATCCGGAAGATCTTCTGGAAGAAGATCCCTCCGCTGTTTACGAAAATGTCAAACGCACACGTTACCGCCGTATCTACCGCGATCCGGACAATAGTATACTGGGAGGGATCTGCGGGGGCCTGGGGGCTTATTTCAGGATCGACCCGCTGGTCTTCCGGCTGCTTTTTGTGGGGATCACCCTGCTGGGAGGCGCAGGTATCCTGTTGTACCTCATCCTCTGGATCGTGATCCCGGAAGCAAAGACCACTGCCCAGAAGCTGGAGATGCGCGGAGAACCGGTCAATGTCTCCAACATCGGTAAAAAGGTAAAGGAAGAGAGCGGGAACTAATCATTGTATCAACATGAAAAAGAAAGATCATGGGAATAAAAATTGAAAATGCACAGGCACAGATGCGCAAGGGTGTACTGGAATACTGTATCCTCTCGATCATCTCACGCAACAGCTGCTATGCCTCCGACATCCTGAAAGAGCTGAAGGAGGCCAGGATCATCGTAGTGGAGGGAACGCTCTATCCCATCCTCACCCGCCAGAAAAACGCGGGGCTGCTCAGTTACCGCTGGGAAGAGTCCACCCAGGGCCCGCCGCGCAAATATTACGAACTGACCAAAACCGGACAGGAGTACCTCCGTGAACTGGATAAGGCATGGAAGGACCTGATCGACGCTGTGGAAAAGATACGCAACAAGAAAAAATAAAACTTACCGGGATGAAAAAAACGATCAAAACAAGTCTGCAGGGCAGCGTCTTCTTCATGGATGACGATGCTTTCAACGAGCTCTCCCGTTACCTCGAGGAGATCGGCAACCGTCTGGCCTCACAGGAGGAGCGCGACGAGATCATCCAGGATATCGAGACCCGCATCGCTGAAATTTTTAGCGACCGCCTGGGCGGAAAACGGGAGGTGGTCACCCGCGGGGATGTAACAGCGGTGATATCCCTGCTGGGCCGGCCGGAGGATATCATTGATGCCGGTAGTGAGGAGCCCTCTTCGGCGCCGGGGACACCTCCCGCAGGCACAGGACCACACAAACGTCTTTTCCGCGACCCTGACAATGCCGTGCTGGGCGGGGTGTGCGGCGGCCTGGGCGCTTACTTCAATATCGACCCCGTGTGGTTCCGGGTAGCTTTCATCGTGCTGACCTTCCTGTACGGCTCTTCTATCCTGATATATCTCCTGATGTGGCTGATCATTCCCGAAGCAAAAACGGCTGCGCAACGTCTGGAGATGGCGGGACAGCCGGTCAACCTCAGCAATATCAGCAAGAACATCAGCCAGGAATTTCACAAAGTAAAAAACAACCTGAAAACCATTCCGGAGAGCGACGGGTACCGCCGTTCGCGCAACGCCCTGCAGGAGTTCGTGCGGGTGATCGGAGAGATATTGCTGGTCGGACTAAAGATCCTCGGCATCCTGATCGGGACCGTTTTCGTACTCACGGGGCTGATCATTCTGATAGCCCTGATGGGGACCTTTTTCTTCCATTTTGCCTATCTCACCCCTCATATACATGTCGCCTCTTTCTTTAACCTGCAGGATGCCCTGGCCATCTTCACCCGGCCCGAGAACGTTCCCTATATCCTCGGCAGCCTGGCCCTCACGGTGGGGATCCCCCTGCTGGCTTTGATCTATGCCGGGGTTAAGCTCATTTTTAATATCCGTACCCGAAATCGTATAGCGGGAGCGATCGTTTTCGTCATCTGGCTGATCAGCGTCGTAAGCCTTACCTTTTTTATAATAGACACCGCTTCCAATTATTCAAAAAGCGCCAGGATCAACGAAATAACGCCCCTGAATATCTCACCTGCAGACACCTTGTTCATAAAATGCACCCCTGATAAAAGATCTATGAACGATTTTTTCAAAATAGATGACTTCCATCTTTTCCGGAGTCCCGGGAATAATGAATTAGCCGGCCGTCCTTATTTTAAGATCGTAAATGCCGGGCACCATAACCCAGAGCTGGAAATATACAGGAAGGCACTGGGTGCCACCCGCAGGGATGCCATCGAACATGCCGAAGATATAGTTACGACATGGAAAACAGGGAACAATACCTTGTATATTGATCCGTGGTACACTTACAGCCAACATTGGTTTGGACAAACAGTTGATTATACCTTACGGGTGCCGGAAGGGACGGTGATCTGTGTCGATGAAGAGCTGTATCTTCATTTTGCTCCCATTATAACGGATGATGGGTATATCAGCTATGACATCCCGGGCAAATGCTGGGTGATGACGGAAGAGGGGCGACTGGAAAGGGCAGAGTGAGGGCACAGGGCGCTGAGCACAGAGCACAGAGCGGAGAGCACAGAGCGGAGAGCAATGAGTGATGAGCGATGAGCATAGCGTAGGGCGCAGGACACAGAGAAAAGAGGCGATGAGGCGATGAAGAGATGAAGAGATAATGAGATGGGGTGCTAGGTGCTGGATACAATAATGCGTGAATGATTGAATGCGTGAATGATTGAAGAGTCCTTAGCTACCAACTTTTAACTTTAGTGCACTTTTAACTTTAGGCACTCCAAGTACTCCAAACTCTAAGTACTCCAAACTTCTGTAAGGTGCTGGGTGAAAGAGCAACCTTATTTATTTACCAAAATAAACGCTCCCCAGAAGAATGGTGCGGGGTATTCTTTTTTGATGGCGCGTTGGGCCTGCAGGAAGGCTTTTTGCTTATCGCCGCTCTGCAGCCAGTAGTTGTAAAAAAGGCTCATCAGTTTCTGTGTCACCTCATCACTCACCTGCCACAGGGAGATCATCACCGAAGAGGCGCCGGCCAGCTGGAAGGAACGTTGCAAGCCGTACACGCCTTCGCCGTTGCGCACCTCGCCCAGGCCTGTCTCACAGGCGCTCAGCACCACCATGTCCGTTCCGGTCAGGTCCATCATCGAAGCTTCGTAGGCATTGAGGATGCCGTCATCCTGTCCCTCCGCGGAGAGGGAGTCGAGGTTCTGTATCGTCCTGTCGGCGCCGGTGAACAGGAGGCCTGAGCGCAGCAGCGGATTGGCCACGGCCCTTTGTGGCTCGATGCCAAAGATCTTTTCAGTGGAGGGCGGAATATCGGGTAGAAAATATCCATGGGTGGCCAGGTGCAACAGCCCCGGCCGGCGCACGTGACGTATGTGCTCTTCCGTCGCCTCCTTCTGCAGGTAAAGGGTGGTCTTCCAGCCATGGCCCTTCAGGATGCTGTTCACCTTTTTCACTTCGGTCTCCGTACCGGGCAGCGCCGGCAGCGGCATCTCTTTCATCCGGTCCCAGTCCAGCCCCAGGTCATACTGCGGGTTACCGGCGAGTACGGCCGTATGCCGGTTGCTTTTTGCGCTCTTTTGTTTCAGGGTCAGGATGTCACGTGTATTGGTCAGGTAGGAGATCTCATGTTTGTCCATGACAAAAGAGCCGTCATCGAACTGCAGGGTATTGATGTTGACGAAATTGTATATGCCGTCGGGTGAGATGTAGAGGACCTGCCTGTCCCCCACCCTGTTCTCCACCGGTGTCCAAAAAGCATCGGCAAAGGGCGCTTTCCTGAGGGCCTGTTGCATGGCCTGCCGGTACCCGGCGATCTTTTCCCCTTCCAGATCATTGCCTCCGGGGATGGATATGATCAACGGATTGTCCCGGTCTTTCGTTACCACCAGGGCCAGGTAACGGACCGTGGTATCGCGGCGGTAATGATCATAGCCCGTAAGGCGGACGAGCTCCACCACCGCCTCGCCGGGGGAGAGGCTTTGCCGGATCTCTGAAAAACCGGCATTCTCTTTTTCCCCGCCTTTGCCGAACAACCCGGAGCGGGCTGCCAGCTTTTTCTCCAGGTTTTCGGTCACATTTTCCAGCGAATCTACGTTGATGCCATTCTTTTGTATCTCTTCATTGGTCATCGAATAGACCGTCCCCAGGTACTGTTTCATGTCCAGCCACCGGCTGTACAGGTCTTTCAGCTCTTTGTCGTTCCCCTGCAGGATGCTGTTGCGCATACGGCTGGAGGTATTGAGCAGCAATGCTTTGGTGGCAATGCGGTAATTGTAGAAGGCCACCGGCATCTCCGGCACTTTGTCCCCGGCTTCGAGGGAGAAGTTGAAAAAGCGCTCGAAACGGGGGCTGACCGTATGCCAGAAAGCAGCCTGCCCGTATTCGCTGAGCGCCGGGAAATACCGGTCGATCTGGGCAATGTACTCATCCAGCACGTTGCGGTACCCTTCAAAAGCCTTTTCGTAATCCCCTTCTTCCCATTCCAGTATGGCCCGGGCCTCCTGCAGGGCAGCCAGCCGCGGATGATGCTCCAGAAGGCTCTCCTTCAGGACAGCATAAGCCTTGTCGATCTCGGGGCGGGCTTTCGCTGGCTGCTCCATAAAAAGATGATACCGTCCCAGGTCGGCCAGCGCCCCGGCATAAGAGGGATGGGAGGTGCCGAATTTTTTATCAAAGATCTTCAGGGCGCTTTTCAGGAGGTCTTCCACCTTGTCATACTGCCCGTTGGCCAGGTAGAGCCCGGCCAGGTTCTGTTCCATGACCGCATAGTCGGGATGTTTCGCACCGAGCCGTCTTCTCTTGACAGCCATGGCCTCCAGGAAGATCTTCTCGGCCTCCTCCTTTTTTCCCTGTGCCTCGTACAGCATGGCCAGGTTGACTTTCATCCGGACGAAATTGGGCGACTTACTTCCGATATTTTCCTGCGCCACGGCCAGGGCCTGGTCCATCAGCTTTTCCGCTTTCTCATATTTCCCCAGTTGCTGGTTGAGCACCGCCAGGTTGTTCAGGATCACGGCCCAGGCGGTGGAGTTCTTCCCCAGGGAGCCGGCTGTCAGGGTCAGGGCTTTGTTCAGCAGGCTGTCGGCAGCGGCATAACGGGCCGTCTCCTTATACAGTACGCCCATGTTATTGCAGGAAGCCCCCAGGGGGCCGGGATCTTTCAGTGCTTCCCGCAGGTCCAAGGCGCGGCTGTTCATCTCTTCCGCCTCATAATAGCGCCCCGTGGTCTGGAAAAGCAAGCCCAGGTTGCTCTGCACCAGGGCATATTTCTCCGTATTTTCCTTTCCCTCATTTTGCAGCAAAAGCAGGGCCCTGAGGAAAGCGTTCTGTGCCCCCTGGTAATGCCCCGTGGCATACAACAGCTCTCCGGTGCGGTTGTAATCGTCCGGGTCCATGTTTTCCAGCCGGTCACCGATCTTCTCATCCACCGTCCCCGGACGGGCGGCAAAGCCAATGATCGAGCGTTTATAGGTCTCAAATTTATCCTCGGCCTCGTAGAAACCGGAATTATCACTGAATGAGACGGCATAGTTCAGTTCGGCCGGATCATACGATTCGCTCCACCGGACAATGCGGGCACGCAGGGAGTCCTCCATCACTTTTGCGCTCCTTTTGGCAATGTGCACGGCCTCTTTCTTCGCCTTGTCCAGCAACTGCTGCTTCAGGGCCTTCCAGTTCTGGCCCTGGCCTGTCACAGGGAACAACAGCAGCAAAGTAAAGATGTAAGCAACTCTTTTCATGGTTTCCGGACCAAATTTTTATTTTTCTTCCCGGTCGCCAGGCTCACGACAATGATGGCCAGGAAAGCCAGGACAAAAGATACGAAGCGTACGGATACCGCCTGGTCGAGTACGGTGATCTCCGACCAGATGATGGTGGTGAATGTTCCGGTGATCATTCCGGCCAGCACGCCCTGCCAGTTGGTTTTCTTCCATTTCAGCAACAGCAGCAGCGCAGGGCCGAAGGAAGCACCCAGGCCTGACCAGGCATAGGATACCAGACCGAACACCAGCTTGGTGGAGGTGACAGCAATGACAAAGCCGAGAAGTCCCACGGCCACTGTGATCACACGGCTGAGGAAGAGCATTTTCCGGTTGGAGAGATCTTTTTTGAGGG
>WFRO01000510.1 GCA_015486475.1 Bacteroidales bacterium | reverse complement strand
GTGTGATAGGCTACCGTGGCCCCGGCAAAGACATTGTTCAGGATCACGATGATCGCCACATCGGCCATGATCAGGGCGATCAGTCCTCTCCCCCCACTGCCCCATACCCGGGCCGTGAAGACCACCAGCAGGAAGTTGATCACCAGAGCGGCTGAACGGGCCAGGATGGTGGAGAGGGTTTTTTTCGAAAGGATCATGAGGCAGACTGTTTTATCAGAAAAGCGATAAGATCGTCCTTCACCAGCGCCCAGTTGTATTTCTGCTCCGCCAGCCGCCGTGCATTTTTGCAATGGGTGAGATAAAGATCCTCATCGTCCAGGTATCTTTCGATGAGCTGTACGATCCCGCCGGTATCCCCCGGATCGGCAAGGAAGCCAAAACCGTTGATATCCACTTCTCTGCGGATGGCTTTCAGATCGCTGTAGATGACCGGACGTCCGAAAGCCGCATAATAAAAGATCCGGATTGGCAGACAACGCTGGTTCTCGGGATCGGTAGCGCGCAGATCCAGGAAAAGGTGGGTGTCCCTGATCGCCTCCAGATAATCTGCAAAAGGCATGAAAGACTCGAATGTGGTCTCTACAGATGGTGGAAGGGCGGCGATCTTCTCCTCCATGAACTGCTGTTCTTTCTCATCAGCATACCAGCCGATCACCCTGACACGGATACGCAGATAAGGTCTTTTTCCGGCCAGGGCTTTCACCACATCCAGAAAATGCCCGAACCCTTTCTCCCGGCTCAGTTTGCCGCTGTAGGTCAGGAAAAGCTCATCCTTCGGAGCTGTTGCCGGTTTATACGGTATGTAACGAAGATCGGGCCAGTAAGGGAGAAAAAGGTGATCTTTTCGCGGGAAAAGGCGGCGGAAAGGACGGCTCTTGTACCATTCGCCAAAGATAAAAGCATCCGTACGCATCCCGGCCAACACATTGTAAAAGAGGTAACCCGGAAATACGAGCAGACGCCCCAGCCACCCATGTGCGGCCAAATCCTTTTTGGAAGGATACCATTCCGTGACATCATATATGATCCGGCAGGAGGATCCTGATGTTTTCCTGAAGTGCCGGGCCGTGTGGACAGCAAAGGGATCGGCACAGATCACCACATCGGGCGTAAACTGGTGCAGGATCTTCAGAAAATGTTCCTTTCTTGTTTTCCTGGAAAGCCTGTTACCATCAAAAGAACGTATGACCACGCCCCTTTCTTCCGTACGCTCCTCCCCTCCCCGGCTGCTGATCACCACAGGACGATGACCGGCCTCCGCCAGGGTCATGGCCATGTGGAAGAAGATGCGGTCATCCCGCGGAAGATGGCGGGAAGTAAGAAAAACAACGGTCATAAAAAGCGTTTTCTGTCAGAAAAAACGAAAATAGGAATTATATCATTGTGCTGAAGCAAAAGAGAAAAGAATCTGAAGAAAAATTCAGAAATTGTTACGTATTGACAAACAGTTGTTTACTATTTCATCTATTTTTGCTTCCCCAAAAACTTATGTATAGCTTTCCTTAAAATTATATTTTTAGGCGCAAATAACAGAAAACATGGAAAAAAGGCTGCTGTCACTTTTCCTGGTATTTTTCCTGTCACCGGTGATGCTGCTGTTTGCGCAGGACGACAGCAAGCCTGTCTTGCGGGCGGGCCACAGAACGGACGGCTTTGTTTTTGACGGCATCGTAAATGATCCCTGCTGGAAGCATGTGGATTCCATCCCCAACCTCACCATGGTGGAGCCGACAGAAGGGGCTTCACCGACTTTCCCCACAGTGGTAAAGATCCTGGCTACGGAAAAGGAGATCATCCTGGGTGTCGTATGTTATGACAACGAACCGGATAAGATCGTGGCCTATTCCAAAGCCAGGGACTCTTATCTGCGGGGTGAGGATTATGTCAAATTTGTTTTTGACACCTATCAGGACGGTCGTACGGGATATGTCTTTGCCGTCAATCCCGACGGGGCCCGTTACGATGCTTTGTCGGAAAGGCATGGGGAGCGCGAGAACCAGAACTGGGACGGGATCTGGGATGCCAAGGTACACCGCGGGCCCAACTACTGGTCGCTGGAGGTACGTATCCCGGTACGTACCATGACCTTTGGCAAGGATCTTCATTCGTGGGGGTTCAACATAGAGCGCCGTATCCAGCGGCTGCAGGAGACCGATCGATGGAGTGGTGCCCGCATGGATTATTCCGTGGCCCAGGTGATCGTGGCCGGCCTGCTGGAGGACCTGCCCTCTTTCACGCTGGGTCTGGGACTGACCATCAAGCCCTCCCTGGTAGGAGATATCAGCCATCAGGCCGGTGAGGACCGTGTCTACGACTGGAAGCCCAGCCTGGATATGATCCAGCGCATCACCCCTGAGATCACGGCACAGCTGACTGTCAACACCGACTTTGCCGAGACGGAGGTAGATACACGCCGCACCAACCTGACGCGTTTCTCCCTGTTCTTTCCGGAGAAAAGGCAGTTCTTCCTGGAGGGGGCTGATATCTACTCTTTCGGGCTGGGGTTATCTCCCCGAACCCTTCTTCCTTACAACAGCCGTCGTATCGGCCTGTACCAGGGCCAGGAGGTACCTTTGGTCGTGGGAGGCAAGATCAACGGCAAGGTGAACAAGACCAATTTCGGGGCGCTCGTGACCCACATGGGCAAACTGGACACCACCCTGTCCCCCACCAACCTGGCGGTGGTCAGGGTCAAACAGAACATCATGAAAGAGTCGACGGTGGGCATGATCGCCACGATGGGAGATCCTTCCGGTCTCAGCGGCAGTGCCATGGCCGGCGTGGATTTCACCTATCGTACCAGCCATTACCGGGGAGATAAAAACCTCCTGGCCGGCGTATGGGGCCTGTACAACTGGCGCGAAGACCTTACCAACGACCGGGCGGCCTATGGTTTCACGGTGGATTATCCCAACGACAAATGGGATATCTACGGTGCATTCCGGCGGGTGGGATCACAGTTCAACCCCTCGCTGGGATTCGTGCCCCGGCGGGGTATCTATGCCTATTCTCTTTCTGTTGACTATATGCCCCGGCCGAAAAATATCAAGTTCATCCGCCAGTTTTTCTTCGAATCCTACTATTCCCTGATCACCGACCTGAACAGCCACTGGGAGAGTTATACGGTCTTTATGGCTCCTTTCCATTTCCGTGCAGAGAGTGGCGACCGTTTTGAGTTCAACCTCAAGCCGGCCGGCGAGTTCCTGGACGAGCCTTTCGAGATCTCCCCGGGCGTGGTGATCCCCCCGGGAGGTTATCACTGGCTGCGTTCGCGTGTGGAGCTGGAGACCGCTACCAAACGCCCGGTGAACGGCCAGATCACATACTGGTATGGCGGCTTTTATGAGGGGTGGCTCGACCAGATCGAGCTGCAACTGTCCCTGCGTCCCTTCTCCTGGATGGTCATAGAGCTGAACTACGAACGCAACATCGCCAAAAACCTTGTCAACGATCCGGACAATGATTTTGACCAGAGCCTTTTCGGAGGTCGCTTACAACTGAATTTCTCTTCCGATCTGCAGCTCACCTCTTTCATCCAGTATGACAATATGAGCAGGTCGATCGGCACCAACACCCGTTTCCGCTGGACCTTCACACCCAAAGGGGACCTCTTCATCGTTTACAACCACAATGTAGCGCAGCAGAACATCGAGGACCGGTTCGGTTTCCAGTCCAACCAGATCATTGCCAAACTGACGTATAGTTTCTGGTTGTAAAGGTTTGTTTTGCCGGGATCAGCCCGGTCTTCAGAATAAAAGATCGTGAAAACCCACTCATTGTAGTTTCGGGGATCCTGTAAAAACTCCTGCTATATTTACCAGCGAGCCGGATATCCCCGTGTATCCACATGGACAAACCAGGTGTGTCTGCTCGTTTTACTATACTTTCCCAATCCTCCGACAAGATAAGCATAGCGGGGATCTTTGTCCATTTTGCTGATAATATTATAGATCACCATAGCATCATTCATATTGCTTTTTCCATCACGGTTCAGATCATCCATGACCCCGTCCCTGTTCTCATCCACATATATGTCCGATGCATCCCCATAAATATGCCTGCTGTATTTCACGTTGCCGATCAGGTGATTATAATAGGGGGTCCTGTAACCGCTCATAATAAACAATGTTTTTACCGGGATCCCTTTATTGTTTAATTCATTAAGTATGATCTCCAGTTTGACCAGTAATTTGGGTTTGATAAGCAGATATTTCGTTCCGCTTGATCGTTCTTTGCATACAAACTGTCCAAGCTGAAAATGAGGTGTGATGTATATGTCCTCCGTTTCTTTGTTCACTTTAATAAAACCGGCGGGCTTTGAATAGATGGGTCTGTTTTTGTAATTGGGAGGCGGGTAATTACCGATGCGGTAACCGTTCAGATACTCTCCTTTTTTTTCGGTACGGGGTGTCAGGATAAATACGGTTATCCGGATCGTTTTCCCGGTTTTCCGGTCTTCAATAACAATTTTGTCAGTATTTCCATTTACAGGAGCTGTGTATGCCCATTGGTTCCCCTGTTTATGATAGAGGGTTCCACGCGATGCTTTTACCCCGGTATCGTCCGGATTAGATGAAAGGATCTTGAAATACACTTTTCTACCGGGTAAAATATTATGAAAATATTTACTCAGATAAACCGGATGTTCTCCTTCAAACTCAATTCCGGGTCCCTGGTTGCCGGCAAACAATGGAACGGGACCTGACAATAAGATCCAAAGTATAAAGAAAAAATTTCGCGTGATCACGTTTACGGAAAATGTTATATTAAAGGAGAAATGTTATTTTCAGCATGCCGGAAGGGTTACTGACCGGTCTTCCTGTACACATACGGACGGTTCAATGCTTCCAATACAGCGGGATCCCTGTTATAAATATCATTGCTGAAAAGGATATTTTGGTGTTCCGCTCCTGCAGTCCAGTACAAGAGGAAAATGTCTTCCGGTTTTTTCAGGGGGATCCTTGTTGTTTTTCTTGTAGCGAGGATCTTATTGATCCTTTCCATATTCCAGGAAGGATCGTTCAGCAGGTTTAACATAAGTCCCCACTTGTTATCCAGGCGGATACAACCATGACTGAAATCTCTTTTTTCATTAGCAAAAAGACCGCGTGCAGGCGTGTCGTGAAGATAAACACTGTATTTATTGGGAAAGATAAATTTAACCTGACCCAGGGCATTCCATGGTCCGGGTTCCTGACGGACAATGAACGGGAAATCATTCTCCGTATATTTGTTGAAGTCGATCTTTGAAGGATCGAGTATTTTTCCCTGCGGATTCATGATAACCATGTGATATCTGGACAGGTATGACGGATCTCTTTTTATTTTGGCCAACGTTTCTTTAACCGCAATATCATGAGGAATGGTCCATGTGGGGTTCAATATGATGTATTGGATCTTTCCTGTGAAGATGGGTGTTTCATGAAATTTTTTCCCCACGATCACCCGTGAATAAAACACAATAGAGTCTTTTTGGATACGGCGCAGGTTGAATCCTGCAATATTGACCACGATATAATCGTCAGGGCTATCATAACCTACCCATCGGGTACGCTCCATATTTACGCGTATTTTATCGATCTTTTTGCCGACAGGGACGTTCATGGCAGCGAGTGTATTCTTTCCCACCACTCCGTCCTGGTTCAGGTTATGGCGATACTGAAAATGTTTCACGGCTTTTTCCAGGTTTTCATCAAAAACGTTGTTCCCCGTATCCGGTGTCTGCTGCCGGTGCACATCCCCTGTGATCATCAGTCTTTTCCTTATCAGAGCTATCCGGGGGTCGCTCATTCCTTTTTTCAATGTTTTCCCTTCCGGGATTGCCGGCCAGCCTCCTTCGGCAGCTATCTGCCGGTAGCGTTTCAGGTTTATCCGGAGTATCCTGTAAAAATTCAGATCGGGCCTGAGATTTAAAACGGCTTCCCTGACATCCCTGTTTTGCAACACTACCTTGATCCGTTCTACCGCATTTTCCGGTATTTCATTCTTCGGAATATCCCATCCCGGGAGAATACTGGACTGGTCAACTTTGCCAACGATCAGATGGGTTACATACAGGAGGATCCCGTCTGTCATCAGAAGATCCAGATCGGCCAGTTGTACGGGATCAGGATTCTCTGTGTCCTGTGTCTCTTTCAGTAGTCTCTTTATCTCCGTGAGATGATAATCTCCGGGGAGCAACCCGTCACTGACAGCATCTTCCAGGCTGAGAAGCAGATCATCCCTGTTTTTAGGATCCTGCCAGGCAGGCCGGAAGTCTATTCCTTTGTAAAACTCCGGCAGGATCTCCTGCGACTGCAGGATCATTCCACCGGCAGCCACCTGTTTGGCTGAAGCCCCTTCTTCTATCTTTTTTTTGATAATATCCCTGACAGAAGAAGGATCATCAAATCCTGTCAATAAAAACGGCAAGGCGACCAAAATAAAAACAAATCTTTTCATATTGTTTTGTGTTGAGTTCTCCGGCCTGAAAAAAGGATCCTGACCTGGCTACAGGCACTCCAAAACCGGCATCGGGAACAAATTACAGATATGGTACATACATATTTTTACAAAGATAACAGAATTCAATTTATCACAAAACGGCAACAGAAACGTGAAAATACTTTCTGTTGCTGAGCAGAACTACAAGAAAAGGTAAAAAGAATTTCAGGAATATGATCCTGGTTTTTTTAGCTACTCAGGACATCAGAGGTTCAGAATAGAGAGTGATATCCGGGCAAAGACTATTTTTTACGGAAGAAAAATATACCCAGGCCGGTGATCAGGATGATCCCCAGGAAGAGGCCGGTATAGAGCAGGGTGTTCTTCAGGGTTTTTGAGGGTCCTGAAACAGTGGCAGTTGTTTCCTGCCGCTGTTTCGTTTTTCCCAGGGCTTTGTCCAGATCGACGGTGCGCGGGGCGAAGGTAAGCGCTTCGTCGACGGTGGCAGTGGGTTCTTTGGAGAGGATCTTGCTCATCTCCGAGAGGATCATGGGGTTTCCTGCGTCGAACCCCAGCATATCGGCCACCTTTTGTCCCATCCTTTCCGTCCACTGCAGGGGGATGGCTCTTTTTAGCAGGGGACTCAGGTCGATGCCACATTCGCAGTCGGTGCCCAGCATGACCAGCTGGTTCAGGATATGGTCCGTGGTGATCTCTTTCCCTTTCAGAGGAGCTCCCACCAGACGTCCCCGGCCGTAGAGTATCATCACATACGGTTCCGGCACGGACGGGTCCAGCCCTGCCGCACGCATAACCACCTGCTCTTCTTCCCTGCGCGGCGCCGGCACGAGGATCTTCATGATCTGCTCGCTTACGGACTTGTCCAGGGTAGGCGCCAGCTTTCTGAACTGCT
>WFRO01000509.1 GCA_015486475.1 Bacteroidales bacterium | reverse complement strand
GTGGTCATTAGGCTGCTATGCAGCCGAAATTAGCTCGCTAACGCTCGCGAAATTAAGTTGTAATTAAGTAGTCATTTGTCAATCATCCTTCGAACCTGGAACCTGGAACCTGGAACTTGAAACCTGGAACCTGGAACTTCCTTTTGCCTTTTTACTTTTGCCTTTTTACTTACATCCTCTCCACCATCTCTATCCCCAGCAGTTCCATGGCGGTGCGGAGGATCTCACCGGTCTTCAGGGCAAGTACCAGCCGCAGGTCGCGTGCCATGTCGTCCGGCTCGTTGAGGATGGAATAGTCGTGATAGAACTGGTTGAAGCCTTTGGCCACCTCATAGCAGTAGTTGGCAATGAGGGCAGGACTGTCGGTCTCTGCCGCATCGGCCAGTACCGCCGGGAAACGGGCCAGCAGGCGCGTGAGGAAGGACTCTTTCTCATTGGGCAGATAATTGCCACTCAATTTCCGGGGCATAGTGACGTTCCGCTCTTCCCCTTTGCGGAAGACCGACCGTATGCGGGCGTAAGTGTACTGGATGAACGGACCCGTATTGCCGTTGAAGTCGATCGACTCGCGCGGGTTGAAGACGATGTTCTTCTTCGGATCGATCTTCAGGATGAAATATTTCAGCGCTCCCAGGCCGATCCTGCGGAAGACCTCGTCCTTCTCTTCCTCTCCCAGTCCTTCCAGCTTGCCCAGCTCCTCGCCCATCTCGCGGGCGGTCTCGATCATGCCGGCGATGAGATCGTCGGCGTCCACCACCTTGCCCTCGCGCGATTTCATCTTGCCCTCCGGCAGCTCCACCATGCCGTAGCTCAGATGGATGAGCCGGTCGGCCCAGGGATATCCCAGCTTTTTCATCAGCACCCGCAGCACCTGGAAATGGTAGTTCTGCTCGTTGCCCACCACGTAGATGTGCTCATCGAAATGAAAATCGTTGTAGCGCAGGACGGCCGTGCCCAGGTCCTGCGTCATGTAAACGGCCGTGCCGTCGGAGCGGAGCAATACCTTCTCGTCGAGACCCTCGTCACGCAGGTCGGCCCACACGGAGCCGTCGTCTCGGCGGTAGACCAGGCCTTTCTCCAGGGCTTCCAGCACGATCTGCTTGCCCACCTTGTAAGTATCGGACTCGTAGTAGATCTTGTCAAAGTCAACCCCCAGGGCCTTGTAGGTGACGTCGAAGCCTTCATACACCCATCCGTTCATCCTCTTCCACAGTTCCAGCACATCAGGATCGCCGGCCTCCCAGCGGCGCAGCATCTCCTGGGCCTCCCGCAGCAGGGGTGCTTTTTTCTTCGCCTCCTCCTCCGGCATGCCCTGCGCCACAAGTTGCTCCACCTCTTTGCGGTACTCCTGCTCGAACTTCACATAAAAATCCCCTACAAGGAAGTCGCCTTTTTTACCGGCTTTCTCCGGCGTGATACCATTGCCCCATTTCTGCCAGGCCAGCATCGACTTGCAGATGTGAATGCCCCGGTCATTTACGATATTGGTCTTGATCACCCGGTTTCCGGCGGCGGCCATGATGCGTGAGAGGGAGTAGCCGATCAGGTTGTTGCGCACATGGCCCAGATGGAGTGGTTTGTTGGTATTGGGCGAGGAGTATTCGATCACCACCATAGGACTCTCGTCATCAGCCTTCTTCAGACCATAATCTTCGGTGCGGAGCAGGTCATTGAGAAAGCTCACCCAGTATGCCCCGGTGAAGACCAGGTTGAGGAATCCCTTCACCACATTGTAGCGGTCGATCTCCGGCAGGTGCTCTTTCAGGTATGCGCCCAGCCATTCGCCCGTCTGCTCGGGGCTGCGACGCAGCAGCTTCACCAGGGGGAATACCACCACCGTGATGTCGCCCTCGAACTCCCGGCGCGTCTCCTGCAGGAGCACCTGTCCCGTAAAAGGCTGTCCTGCAGCCTCGCTGACGGCCGCCACCACAGCCTCTTCTATCTTTTTTCCGATCTCTTGCATGTCAGGTAAAATGTAAATTGCCTGCAAAGTTAACATTTGCCCTCCAATATGCATCCACCCAACCCCCGAACAAACAGCAGGTTAGCAGCACGAAAAACACTACTTTTACCAAAGTAGCTTTTTACTTTTTATCATTAATAACCATATCTTTCTGTATAATTGATATTTACTATTCTCCAGCTACGTAGTTAACTACGTAGCTGACTACGTAGTTTCAGGAAGGATATATTTTTTGTTGGATCATTCCGGATCTTAGTTTTGTCATACAGTGGTAATTCGGTTGTAATTAGGTAGAAATTAAGTAGTAATTAGCTCGCTGCATTGCCCGCCGAAGGCTTGCCGGAGGCGGGACGCTCGCGAAATTAAGTTGCTCGCAAAAAGTATCAAGTAGAGACGCACGGCCGTGCGTCTTTACACGAATTTTCAGATCATTCCTTTCCTTGCGCGCCGTAGCCGGTTCCTGAGTAGCCGCAGGCGTACCGAAGGGGGTTCCTGAGTAGCCGCCAGGCGTATCGAAGGACGGTTCCTGAGTAGCCGCAGGCGTACCGAAGGACTGCGTGAACCCATTCATCAATCAAACTTGTCCGTCTGTAGTCACAACTGTTGTGACGAAGGCGGAAATCAAAAATCAGAATTCACTACTGTCCGAGATAAATTTGAAATATGCTTGTATAATGC
>WFRO01000508.1 GCA_015486475.1 Bacteroidales bacterium | reverse complement strand
ACAAATTGGGTGCAGGAAAAATATGACGTAAATAATGATTCAGATGGCCAACCCACCGGGGCCCGGCATCCTCACTATCACCGGAGGGGGTTTCCCGGTCCAGGTAAAAAAACTTCTTTTTCCAGATGAGCATCGTCAGCAGGTACCCCCCATAAAGCAACAAAAAGGCCCCGGCTTCCCCTGCAGAAAGATCCCCGTCCCTGAACGACAAAATCATCAACACAACGGTCAGGGCATAAAACAACAGATCCCTGACCATCGGCTGCCATGACAATCTTGCTTTTTGCTTCACGATCATCACCACACCGGTGATCACAAATAGGTTGAAGAGGGCCGATCCCACGATCGTCCCCACGCCGATGGCCTCATGATGCCCTGTTTTCAATACTGAGATGATCATCACCGCCAGCTCGGGAGCGCTGGACCCCGCCGCCATCAGGGTGGACCCGGCAATATCGGAAGATATCTCCAGTCGCTGACTGAGACGGTCCAGGGAACGGATAAAATAGAACTCCGTAAAAATATAGAGCAGATAAAAAGAGAGAAGCAGCGCTACGGTATATAAAAAAATGATCAGCATCCGGTATCCCTGGATTAAACGCACGTGAAAATAATAAAAATAGTGCGTTGTCCGGTCCTTTTTTTGAAAGCTTCCCGGCGGGAATATTCTCAGGTATTAAAATTTGCGAAGCCTCCTGTTCCATTATCCGCAAAAAAATGTATCTTGTTAACCCGTTTACCCTCTGTTTATCACATCTTAATACAAGTTTCCCATGAAAAGGATCTTTCTCCCCCTCCTGCTGGTCTTATTATTTTCCTGCCACCGTCAGGGTGAAAAAAAGGCGGAAGCTCCCGACCAGGGCTTTGTCAATTACATCTCAGGTTATACCGCCGGCGTGATCTCCTCGGCCTCAACGATACGCATCCTCCTGGCCAGTGATGTGGCCGGCGTAAAGGACAACTCTGAAGCCGCCAAGGATCTGTTCACTTTCACTCCGGGGATCGACGGCAAAGCCTGGTGGGTCAATGCACACACCCTGGAGTTCAGGCCTGCGGCCGGACTCTCTTCGGGGACGGTATATAAAGCGGTCTTCCACCTGGGCAGGATCATGGAGGTACCCAAAAAATACCGGGACTTTTCTTTCGGTTTCCAGACTTTCCATCAGGGCATCCGTGTGGAACCGGGGGGGCTGACCGCCCTGTCCGACCGCGATCTCTCGTGGCAGCAGCTCTCCGGACGCCTGATCACCGCGGATGTGGCCCCTGCCCCGCAAGTGGAGAAAGCACTCCGGGCATCCCAGAACGGAAAATCCCTGAAGATACGCTGGAAACATAACGAGAAAGGCACGGTACATTCCTTTGTTGTTGATAGCATCCGGCGCACAGAAAAGAGAGGAGAAATAACACTCATCTGGGACGGATCCCCTCTGAAAGTCAAGGACAAAGGCAGTCTGAAAATTGAGATCCCCGCCCTCAGCGAATTCAAGCTCATGAGCGTAAAAACAGATCTGAGAGACGGGCAGAGGGTAGATCTCTATTTCTCCGATCCCGTAAGTATGAGCCAGTATCTCAGAGGCCTTATTTTTATGGAAGGAGGACCGGAGGTGCGGCTGGAACGCAGCCGGAATATCATCAGTGTCTATCCGCGGCGAAGGATAACGGGGAAGAAGACCCTCGTGGTGCTGCCGCAGGTGAAGAACGTCCTGGGCTACCGCCTGGGACAGCGTTACACCCGCACGGTCTCTTTCACCGGCATTAAGCCGGCGGTGGAGATCCTCGGCAAAGGCGTGATCCTCCCCTCCTCCAAAGGGCTCCTCCTGCCCTTCCGGGCGGTGAACCTCAAAGCGGTGAATGTTAAAGTGATCAGGATCTACGAAGAGAACATCCCGCAGTTCCTGCAGGTCAATCAGTTTGACGGTGACCGTGAGCTGCGCAGGGTGGGTCGCCTGATCCTGAAAAAAGAGATCCGGCTGGTCTCCGACAAGCCCATCGACTACGGCACCTGGAATGTTTTCTCCCTGGATCTGTCCGGTCTCATCAGCACCGAACCGGGAGCCATCTATCGCGTGGTCCTTTCCTTCACGCGCAGCCAGTCGCTCTATCCCTGCAGCGGAAAAGCTCCGGAAGAAACCACAGAAACGGGAGGAGCCTCCGGAGAAGATCCTGAGTTCTCCGTTTACGACGGCCCCCACAGCGGCAACAGCAATTACATGTACTACGACAACTGGGATCCCTCCTGGAATTATACCGATTACAACTGGCGGGAACGGGACAACCCCTGCTCCCCTTCCTATTACATGTTCAACCACCGGGGTGCTTCCCGCAATGTACTGGCTTCCGATCTGGGGATCATCGTCAAGAGCGGTGATGACAATAAGCTGCTGGTGGCGGTCACGAACCTGGTCGATGCCAATCCTCTGCCGGGAGTTAAAGTGGAAGCTTACGATTACCAGCACCAGCTCCTGGCCACCACCACTACCGGCGGCAAAGGCATGGCCACCCTCTCCCTCCCGCGCAAGCCTTTCCTGATCATCGCCACCAAAGACCGCCAGAAAGGTTACCTGCGTGTCGACGACGGCTCCGCCCTCTCGGTAAGCATGTTCGACGTGTCGGGCATGAAAGTGCCCAAAGGGATCAAAGGCTTCCTTTACGGTGAACGGGATATCTGGCGCCCCGGCGACTCTCTCTACCTGACCTTTATGCTGGAAGACAAAAACCATATCCTGCCGGCACAGCACCCGGTGATCCTGGAGCTTTACACCCCGGACAGCCGCCTCTATCTGCGGAAGGTCGCGACCCGTTCGCTCAACGGAGTATATGACCTGCGCACCCGGACTGAAGGTGACGCTCCCACAGGTCCGTGGCTGGCAAAAGTGCGTGTGGGGGACATCCTTTTCAGCAAGACCCTGCGCATAGAGACCGTCAAGCCCAACCGCCTGAAGATAAAGCTCGATTTCGGCAAAGAGATCCTCATCCGCGACAGCGACAACCGCTGTACCCTGAGCGCCACCTGGCTCCATGGCGCCATCGCACGCAACCTGAAAGCCGATGTACGGCTGAGCCTCTCGCCGGCCCGGACGGCTTTCAAAGAATACAAGGATTATTCTTTCGACGATCCTTCCAAAAGGTTCTACACCGACGAGCAGCAGATCTTCGAAGGGAAACTGGACAATGAAGGCAAAGTATCATTCCTTCCCGGCATCCATGTGGGTAAAGAAGCCCCCGGTATGCTGCGGGCCACTTTCAAGACCCGTGTCTT
>WFRO01000507.1 GCA_015486475.1 Bacteroidales bacterium | reverse complement strand
CAAGGAACTGCTCTACCCTGCCCCGAAAAACAATGTCTTCACCGACCACGACACTGTGCGTGTGGTGGTGAAGAACATGGGATCGGAGGACATCACCCGCAACTTCAAGGTGGAGATGCAGACGGGAGAAGCCATGCCCTGCACCGTCCTGGTGAAGGCCGAGGACAAGCCCTTCCCTGCCAACAGCACTAGGGAGGTCGACTTCTGCCCGACCGATCTCTCCACACGGGCTTCGTGGGATCTTCACATCCGGTGCGACCTGCCGGGCGATGAGGACACCACGAACAACAAAGCGACCTACACGGTCTATTCCAAACCGGTCACCCTGGGCAACATCACGGGCGTTGACCGCTGGGAGGACGGCAGCATCCTCTTCCGCAGCGGCAAGGCGCTGGTGGCCGTGCGTTTCCTCACCGACGAGATCTTCCGTCTGCAACTGGCGCCGCTGGGCAACATCGAAGATCCCACGCACGGCAAGATCACGGTGAAGAACGACTTCACGCCCCCGAAGGTGGATCCCGTGGACCGGGGCGATTATTATGCCATGACCACCGGCGCGGTGGAGCTGAGGGCTTACAAGAAGCCCCTGCGTTTCGCCTGCTACGACAAAGGCGGCAAACTATTGTGGGAGGAGGCCGCCCCGCTGGAGTACGGCGCCACCACACGCCAGCGTCTCAGGAGACAGCCGGAGGAGTACTTCTACGGCGGCGGCATGCAGAACGGTTACTTCTCCCACCGCGACAGCACCATACGCATAGAGATCGGCGGCGGATGGGATGACGGCGGCCGCCCCAACCCCGTGCCTTTCTACATGAGCACCGCCGGCTACGGCGTTTTCCGCAACACCTTCGCGCCGGGACGCTACAGCTTCCATGACCCCCTCGATCTGAGCCATGAGGAGTTCCGCTTCGATGCCTACTATTTCTACGGTCCTTCTCTGAAGAAGATCCTCGACGAGTACACGCAGATCACGGGGCGTCCTTTCATGCCGCCGCGGTGGGCCCTTGAGATGGGCGATGCCAACTGTTACAACCGCAACGGCCACACCACGCCGGTGGTCATCGACTCGGTGGCGCGCAAGTACCGTGAGCACGACATGCCGGGCGGCTGGATCCTGCCCAACGACGGCTACGGCTGCGGCTACACCGACCTGCCCTACACCGTCAAGGAGCTGCACAAGCTGGGCTTCTGGACGGGCCTGTGGACCGAGAACGGCGTCGACCGCATCGCCTGGGAGGTGGGCACCGCCGGCACGCGGCTCTGCAAGCTGGACGTGGCCTGGGTGTACCGGGGCTATGACTTCGCCCTCGACGCCTGCCGCACCGCCTACACCGGCATCGAGAACAACTGCGACGGCCGCGGCTTCGTCTGGACGGTCATGGGCTGGGCCGGCACGCAACGTTACGCCACCGTCTGGTCGGGTGACCAGAAAGGCAACTGGGAGTACATCCGTTTTCACATCCCCACGGTCATCGGCTCGGGCCTGTCGGCCTTCAACGCTGCCACGGGCGACGTGGACGGTATCTTCGGCGGCAGCCCGGAGACCTACGTGCGCGACCTGCAGTGGAAATGCTTCACGCCCGTGCTGATGGGCATGTCGGGGTGGTCGAAATATATGAAACAACCCTACGTGTACGGCGAGCCCTACACCTCCATCAACCGCCGTTACCTGAAGCTGAAGATGCGGCTGACACCTTACCTCTACACTTACAGCCACCAGGCGTGGAGCACCGGCACCCCCACCGTGCGGGGCATGGTGCTCGAGTTCCCCAAAGATCCGGTGACCCGGGGGAAAGCGACACAGTACCAGTTCATGACGGGCGAGTGGCTGCTGGTGGCCCCGGTCTTTCGCGACACCACGGTGCGCGACAGCATCTACCTCCCCGCCGGCATCTGGACCGACTACTGGACCGGCAACATGTACACGGGCCCCCGGTGGCTCAACGGCTACGAGGCGCCCCTCGACCGGCTGCCCCTGCTGGTACGCGAAGGCGCCATCATCCCCATGTACCCGGAGATGCTCTACGACGGACAGAAACCGAAAGACCCTGTGACCCTCGACCTCTACCCCTCCACCCGGGAGACGCACTTTGACCTCTACGAGGACGACGGCATCACCCGGGAGTACCGGAAAGGCATCTTTGCAGAGACCCGTATCACCCTGCACGAAGAGGATAACGGTACCGTCACCGTGCAGGTAGATCCCGTAAAAGGATCGTACAAAGGCATGCCGGGGACACGGCATTATGTGCTGCAGGTCCACCGGGAGGCATCGCCGGAGAAGGTGCTGCTCAACGGCAAAAAGATCAAAAGATACAAGCAGAAAGGAAAATGGGAGAAAGCCGCCACCGGCTGGTACTTTGACCCGGAAGAAAAGCAGGGCGTGGTGTTCGTGAAGACCGGCCTGCAGGAGACGGGGAAAGGGAGTGTGGTAACGATGATCGATGAATGAGGAAGCTCGATGCTCGATGTCGGAGCGCAGCGAAGATCCCGGTTTTCGGGAAATGAGGAAGGTCGAAAGTCAAAGGGTCGAAGGTCGAAAAGTCATAGGTCTGATAGGTGCTCCGCCTTCGTCCCGATTTATCGGGACTATGGCGGACAAAGTGGGTGCTGGCTTCGCCCGCCGTAGCCATTGGCTAAGGCGGGGTGCAATGTGCCGGTGAGGAAGCTTGAAGCTCGAAGCTCATAACTGGATACTCGATACTCGACAACTCATAACTACGAACCACAAACCACGAACCACGAACCTTCTCTTGTCATGAAAAAAGCATTATTCCTTCTGCTCTTTGGCCTTTTTTTTCTGCTTCCGCTGGGAGCGCAGAACCGGGCGCCTTCGTGCTGGCTGCATTATCAGGACAACTACCCCGGCGACATCGTGGTGAACACGCTGCAGGTGGCGGCCCCCTCCCCCACCTACACCTACTACTGTGCCCTGCAGTGGAACGCCGGCGCCGACGGCGGCGGCTACTGCGGCATGCAGGAGCAT
>WFRO01000506.1 GCA_015486475.1 Bacteroidales bacterium | reverse complement strand
GATGCCGGCATGAAATTCACTTTCTTCTTTCAGAAAAACTATGCTTTCTCCACCGGTCTCTTTTACATGCATACGGGAGGGAAAATATCCTATTCCGACTCGGTCACGCTCATGCTGAAGGACCCCATGGACATTCCGGCTGACACCCGCATCGTTTACAGTATCAACTACCTCAGCGTGCCGCTGGGACTGCGGCTGCATACGGTATCGTTCGGATATATGCGATATTACTTTGAGCCCGGCATGGATGTGCTCTTCAACCTGAGCGCACGGGCCGGCGTACCTGCCTATTTTGATGGCAAAGAGAGCTCCGGTGACGACATCAATTTCTTCAATCTGGGATTTCATGTAGAAATGGGATTCGAATATTCCATCGGAGGCAACACTGCACTGACAGGCGGGCTTTCCTACATGCGGGGTCTGCTGGATATCACCTCGGATGCTGCCGGGAAGCCGGAGGACAAGCTGGCCTTTAACACCCTGGCCCTGAAGATAGGGATCATCTTTTAAACGCGTCCCTATGAAGATCACACTGGCTCAACTGAACTATCATATCGGCAATTTCAAGGCCAACAAGGCAAAGATCATCCACACCCTGGAAGAGGCCCGTGAGAGAGGCTCCGACCTGGTCA
Organism: Bacteroidales bacterium; assembly: GCA_015486475.1. Classification (GTDB taxonomy): domain Bacteria; phylum Bacteroidota; class Bacteroidia; order Bacteroidales; family VadinHA17; genus DRPN01. The sequence continues at coordinate 11,777 of WFRO01000506.1, read as the reverse complement.
TCTTCTCCGAGCTCACCGTCTCCGGCTATCCGCCGCTCGACCTGTTGGAGAGAAAGGAGTTCATTGATGCCTGCCTCCGGACGGTGGATGAGATCGCCCCCCATTGCCGGGACATCGCAGCCATCGTGGGCAGCCCGTCCCTCAACACCCACCCCGAAGGGAAAAACCTCTTTAACTCAGCCTTCTTCCTTCATGAAGGCAAAGTGCAGGATGTCATCCACAAAAGTCTCCTGCCCACTTACGACATCTTTGACGAATACCGTCATTTCGAGCCTAACGCGGACTTCCACACCCTCTCCTTTAAGGGGAAAAAGATCGCCCTCACCATCTGTGAAGATCTATGGGATGAGCAACCCATCGAGATGGAATTCGGCAAGAGCCGCCTTTATACCCTCTCACCCATGCAGGAGCTGGCCAAAGAGGATCCCGACCTCATCATCAATATCGCAGCATCTCCGTTCGCCTACAACCGGATCGCCGCCAAACGGGAGGTTTTCACCGGTAAAGCGAAGAGTTACGGACTGCCTGTCTTCTTTGTCAACCAGGTGGGTGCCCAGACCGAGCTGATCTTTGAAGGAGGATCACTGGTGGTCAACCCGGGGGGAGAGATCGTAGGAGAGATGAAGCGCTTTGGGGAGGACGTCCGGGATTTCCTTCTTGAAGAGGTGAGCGGGGCGGAAGAGATCAAAATAAGCGATCCGGAGGATTACATCCCCGAGATCCATGAAGCGCTGGTGCTGGGCCTGAAGGATTTTTTCGGGAAGATGGGTTTCACCGATGCTATCCTGGGCCTTTCCGGGGGTATCGATTCGGCCGTCAGCATTGTGCTGGCCAAAGAAGCCCTGGGCGCTGAGCATGTACATGCCCTGCTGCTCCCTTCGCAGTTCTCTTCCGGCCACTCGGTGAGCGATGCCGAACAGCTGGCACAGAACCTGGGCACCCCTTACCATATCATCCCCATCAAGACAGCCTACGACGAGTTCGAAAAGCTCCTCCATCCCTATTTTAAGGACCTTCCGTTCGATGTTACGGAAGAGAACCTGCAGGCCCGCATACGGGCCGTACTGCTCATGGCCTTCTCCAATAAGTTCGGATATATCCTGCTGAACACCTCCAACAAAAGCGAGGCAGCCGTAGGCTATGGCACCCTGTATGGTGACATGTCCGGCGGCATCTCGGTGCTGGGAGATATATACAAGTCGGATGTGTATAAGCTGGCCCATTACATCAACAGGGAGCAGGAGGTCATCCCGGCCAATATCCTCATCAAGCCCCCCTCGGCCGAACTGGCGCCGGGCCAGAAAGATTCCGACAGCCTGCCGGAATATTCCCGCCTCGACCGCATCCTGTATCATTATATCGAGCTGCAGACACCTGTGGAAGAGATCATCGAAAAAGGTTATGACGAGGAGACCGTGCTCAGGACGATCCGTCTCGTCAACAACAGCGAATACAAGAGATACCAGGCGCCTCCCATCCTCCGCATCTCTTCGAAAGCCTTCGGCGCCGGAAGACGCATGCCCCTTGTGGCAAGATATTTCTAAGAGAATCCTAAAATCCCAGCTAAACGCATTAGTTCAGCTAATTTTTAGCTTCCTAATGCGTAATCTGGGATAATGTGTTATAAAACATTTTTTTTATCTTTGTAGGCAAATCATATCTTTTTGCCCCTATGGCCCTGAAAAATCTGGAAGTTGCCTGTGATTATTTTCTGAATGATCCTGATTCGATCTTCTCTCCCCTGTCCGAAGAAGAAAAAAAAGATCTTTTTGCCAACCATATTTGTACCGTGTATAAAAAAGGGGAGATCATTTTCAAAGAGGGAGATAAGCCTACGGGCCTGATCTGCCTGGCCAACGGCAAGGTCAAGATCTTCAAGGAAGGCGTCGGAGGACGCGAACAGATCGTCCGCATGGCCAGTCCGCTGGGCTTCATTGGTTACCGTGCTCTTTTTGCCGGGCAGAACTACTCGGGCTCTGCGTTGGCCCTGGAAGATTCCATCGTCTGCATCCTGGAGAAAGAGGCCCTCTTCAATATCCTGAAGAATAATGCTGAGATCACCCTGGCCCTGATGAAAAAGATGGCAGATGAACTGGGCATCTCCAACACCCGTACCGTCAGCCTCACCCAGAAACATATCCGGGGACGCCTGGCCGAGTCCCTGCTCCTGCTGGTCGACACCTATGGCCTGGAAGAGGACGGCAGGACCATCCGGGCCTATCTTTCACGGGAAGACCTGGCCAACCTCTCCAACATGACCACTTCCAACGCCATACGTACCCTCTCCACTTTCGCCTCCGAAAACCTGATCTCCCTTGAAGGCAGGAAGATCAGCATCCTCGATATGAAGAAACTGGAGAGAGTGAGCGATATGGGATGATCCCCGGCAGTATCCGCCTCAGATCTTGATAAAGATCTTCCGCTTATACATCCACCAGGTAATGTACCAGAAAGTCGCCCAGATAACGGTGGCCGTAAGGATGTTTTCCGCATTCTCACCCAAAGGGGAGAACAACAGATGGGTGAAAGGCTTATACATGTGTTTCAGAAAATCACTCCCGTCGAGGTGGGCAAAGAGGTAGATGAAGAGGGGATTCATCCCCACCACGGCAAAGAAAATCACCCATTTTCTGGATTTTTTAATATCGATGAGCCAGTACGACAGGGCCAGCACCAGCAAAGCCCAGCCACCACTGACGATCACAAAGGAGGAGGTAGCGATCCGCTTGATGATGGGGGTAAGCGGGTTCAGGGCATATCCTGCTACGATGCCGATGAGACCGGCGATGGCCAGCTTTTTGAATTTTTCTTTTTGCGAAAGATCCGTCCTGATCAGCAGATTGCCTGCCAGCACGCCCCAGATGGTATGGGCCGTAGTGGGAATGGCATTGAAGGAGACCCAGTGCCCCCTAAGATCGGCACCGCCATACTGCAGGTCAAGCCAGGTGCCGAAATTCTGATTGGGCGTAAAAGGATGATTGAACCCATCCACAGGGAAAAAGCGGTAAATAAGTTCCGTGACCAGGAGCAGGGCCAGTGAAAAGATCAGCTGGTAACGAAAGGGTTTGTTGCGTATAAGAAAAGCGATGATATAGGTGACGGACAGCTGCGCCAGCACATTCTGAAAACGAAAGGTGATCTTCCCCGGAACGATACAGTACAGGGCCCATCCCAGCAAGAGGAGGGTCAGCGAACGAACCAATGCATGATGCATCAACTCTTTGTTTGTTTGCCCGTGTTTAACACGCTTTGCCACGGAGAAAGGGATTGCCACCCCGACGATGAACATAAAGAATGGTTGTACCAGGTCCCAGAAATGCAGCCCCTGCCAGGCCTGATGATGGAACTGCATGAGAAAGGCATGCAGAAGCGTGCCTTTACCGGCAGCGTCGGTCAGATAAGAGGCAAGGCCCGTAAATTCCCCCACAAGAAGGAACATGGTAGCGCCACGAAAAAAATCCAGGGAAAGAAGACGTCCTTCCGGGACATAAGGTTCAGTAGCTTTGGTGGTGTTCATCACAGGATGTTTTAAAGGTTTTTGGAAATCTGTTGCTCAGGTCAGCTCGTTCTCAATGAAACCGCCCAGAGCCAGATATTTTTTATACAACGTATCATAGACCGCAGCCTTTCCGGGATCCGGCACATACTCTTTTTCAAACCCCTGTCCCATCGCCTGCTGTGCTTTCTCAAAGGAGGGATAGACCCCCGCGGCCACGGCCGCGGCCATAGCGGCCCCCAGGGCCACGGCCTGCTCTGCCCGGGCCACACGGATAGGCCGGTTTATCACATCCGCCAGCACCTGCATGACGAAGGGAGATCTTTTTGCTATCCCTCCCAGGGCGATCACCCCCTCGAACAGGATCCCTTCCTCCGTGAACCGTTCGGCTATGCGTCGTGATCCAAAAGCGGTGGCCTCCACCAGTGCCCGGTATACCGCCGGAGCTCCCGTGCCAAGGGTCAGGCCTGTCACCGCCCCCCGCAGGAGGGGGTTGGCATCCGGTGTCCTTCTGCCGTTGAACCAGTCGAGTGCCACAGGAGCTGTTACTGCCGGCGCGATCTTCTCCGCCTCGCGTGTCAGCATGGGCAGGATCTCTTCCTCCAGGATACGGGTACTCTCTGCGCCCGGGAAGCGTTGCGCTGCCGGCCACAGGAGCAGGTCCCTGAACCAGGCATACACATCGCCGAAAGAGGACTGTCCTGCCTCCAGCCCCGTCATACCGGGGATGATCGATCCGTCCACCTGCCCGCTGATACCGCGCACCAGCCTGTCACCCAGCTGCTCCGGCGGCGCCACCACCATGTCGCAGGTGGAGGTGCCCACCACCTTGCTCAGGTAACCGGGGCGTATCTCGCCTCCCACAGCTCCGAGGTGCGCATCGAAAGCTCCCACACCCACGACGGTGGTTGTTGTCAGCCCCAGCCGGCCGGCCCACTCCTCAGACAAATGGCCCGCCGTCGTATCGGCCGTGAAAGTGTCCGTATAAAGACGCTCCCGCAAGCCTTTCAGCAAAGGGTCCAGCCCCGCCAGGAACTCCTCCGGCGGCAGCCCCCCGAAAGCCTCATGCCACATGGCCTTGTGGCCGGCAGCGCAACGGCTGCGCTTCAGCGTAAGCGGATCGGTGTTGCCCGTGAGCAGGGCCGGCATCCAGTCCACATGCTCCACCCAAGAAAAGGCAGCCCGGCGAACGCGCTCATTGTTACGTAACGTATGCAGCACCTTGGCCCAGAACCACTCAGGAGAATAGATCCCTCCCGAATATTTGGTATAATCGGTACCTTCCCAGGTGTGTGCAAAAACATTGATCTCCTCCGCCTCGGCCATGGCCGAATGATCTTTCCACAGGATGAACATGGCATCGGGATCATCAGCAAACTCCTTTTTCAGTGCCAGGGGCGTCCCCTCCCTGTCTATGGCCACGGGCGTGGAACCTGTGGTGTCAATGGTCATGCCCGTCACCTCGCCGGGCCGTACGTCCCCGGCCTGGCGCAGCACCTCTCTGACCGTATGCTCCAGACCCTCCAGATAATCCAAAGGATGCTGCCGGAAACGATGTGCCCCGGCATCACAGTAAAGACCCTCTTTCCAGCGGGGATACTCAAAAACGGCCGAGCCCAGCTCACTGCCGTCAGCCGTATCGATCAGTACCGATCTTACCGAATCGGTGCCGTAATCAATGCCCAGTACCAGTTTTGCTGACATACCTCTTCTTTTTGCTGTTCTTTATTCTCCTTTTTCCAGCAGGAACGCTTTTAGTTCCTCATATCCTTTCCCGATGGGAATGCTTTTTATCTCTTTCCCCATACATGCTGCCAACCGCTCCGGGATCTCCGGCAGCTTTCCCGTCTCTTCGGCCACCACATCCTTGAACTTGGCAGGATGGGCCGTAGCCAGGAAAACACCGGGCTTCTCATCATTGTCCAGGGCCTTCACAAGCCCCAGATAACCGATGGCACTGTGAGGATCCAATACGTAGCCGGTCGTAGTATATACCTCATGAATGGCGGCCCGTGTATCTTCATCGGTAAAGGAAAAACTTTTCATTTTTTTTCTCATCTCTTTCACATCATCCCCAAAGAGATAACGGATGCGGGCCAGATTGCTCGGGTTCCCCACATCCATGGCATTGGAAATCGTGGGGATCGTTGGCCGGGGAGTGAAAACCCCTGTCCTCAGATACTCGGGGAACACCTTGTTTATATTGGTCGCTGCTACAAAATATTCCATGGGCAACCCTGTAAAAGCAGCCATCAGCCCGGAGGTAAGGTTGCCGAAGTTGCCGCTGGGCACCGAGATCACAGGCCGTGCCAGAGGATCGCACAGCTGTGCCTGGGCATAGTAGTAGTAGAACGATTGGGGCAACAGACGTCCGATATTGATCGAGTTGGCCGAGGAGAGGTTCATGGATCTGTGTAACTCTTCATCGGCAAAAGCGGTCTTCACCAGCCGCTGGCAATCATCAAAAGTCCCTTCCACCGCCAGGGCCGTAATGTTGTCTCCCAGGGTGGTAAACTGTTTTTCCTGGATCTCCGACACCTTTCCCCGGGGATACAGGATCACCACATCAATACCCTTGACCCCCAGGAAACCATGCGCCACAGCACTGCCTGTATCTCCGGAAGTGGCTACGAGGATGGTGAGCTTTTCCCCTTCTTCTCCCGAAAAATAAGCGATACACCGCGACATAAAACGGGCTCCCACATCCTTGAATGCCAGCGTAGGACCATGGAACAACTCCAGGACAAAGAGATTATCCCGGACCTGCTTCAGGGGGATGTTAAAATTCAGGGCTTCCGTGATGATCTGCCAGAGGATATCGTCCGGGAGATCCTCTTCGGTATATGACCGTGCCACCTGGAAAGCGATCTCGGCCCAGGAAAGGTCGGGAAGATCCCTGAAAAAGGAGGGAGGCAACTGCGGAACAGACTCCGGCATGTACAAACCACCGTCAGGGGCCTGTCCTTTCATCACCGCCTCACGGAAACTGACAGGAGGCGCCAAGCCATTGGTACTGACATACTTCATATTATATTATCCTTAAAATAACGCTGACGGCAGAAAAAGCGATTCTTTTTGCGCATTTAAGATACAAAAGTATCCCGTGCATCCCTGATCATTTATCTCTTTTTCACGATAAAATTTTCACCCCTTCCTCTGCGATGGCAGACACATAGCTTTTCCATCCGATCTCTTTGTCCTGATAGACCTTCTCCATGGCCTTCCTCACCTTTCCAGCCGTCTCACGGCCCCGGCTCAGGGCAAACACCGCCGGCCCCGATCCTGAGATGCTGCATCCCAACGCTCCTGCAGCCAGGGCCTGTTGTTTCAGTTCGTCAAAGGAGGGGATCAGCAACGATCTGACCGGCTCGGCCACCACATCCTCCAGCGAGGAGGAGATAAGACCATAATCCTCCTGCATCAGTCCGGCGACCAGCCCGGCCACATTTCCCCACTGCCGGACGGCATCCTGCAGGGGAAGCTCTTTTCTCAGGATCTCCCGTGCATCCCTGGTACGTATTTCGATCTGCGGATGGAAGATCGTACAATAAAGATCTGCAGGATATTGCAGACGTACCAGCCGCAGCGGGTCATAGCCGGGGATCAGCACGAATCCCCCCAGAAGGGCAGGCGCTACATTGTCCGCATGGCGTGCTCCGGAGATACTCTCCTCACCCAGCATGGCAAAAGAGACCAGTTCCTCATCACTATAAACATTCCCCAGCAGCTGGTTGACAGCCCAGGCAGCACCGGCCGAGCCGGCCCCCGACGAACCAATGCCGCTGCCGGGTTTTATGCCTTTCTCCATCTCTATCTCCAGCCCAAAGGGCATGCCCTGATCCTCCAGCATGGCCCGGCTCACCACCCCTGCCACATTGCGGACAGGGTCCTTCGGGATGTCCACAGCACCCTCAATACGCGTGATGACGATCTCCTTATCCTCCCTCTTCCTGAAGATCATGATATCCCCGGGATCCTCTATGGGAAAGCCCATGATATCAAAACCACACGCTACATTGGAAACGGTAGCCGGCACAAAGACCTTTATTTCATCCATGGTATATTAGTTCACAGTTCATAGTTCACAGTTCACAGTTCATAGTTCATAGTTCACAGTTCACAGTTCATAGTTCATAGTTTCGAGCTTCTTCACCCAGCACCCCCGTCCGAACGGACGTTCGTCCGGGCGGGCAGCAACCAGCAACCAGTACCCAGCACCCAGCACCCAGCACCTTTTCCTACTTTTCATACTCTTTCCACTTTTCGACTTTTTACCTTTCGAGCTTCAAGCTTCCTCATTACTTTTGCCTTCTTACTTTTTACTTTTGCCTTCTTACAAGTGAACCGTTCGTATTATATCCCCGAACACGCCCGCTGCGGTCACCTCCGCGCCGGCGCCGGCGCCGCGGATCACCATAGGTTGCGATTTATAGCGCTCGGTGGTAAGCAGCAGGATATTGTCCTTGCCTTCCAGGCGATAAAAAGGATGTTCTTTCCCGATCTTCCGCAACCCTATGGAGGCGCGGCCATCGTGGTAAGCCGCCACAAAACGGAGCACCGCCTCCTCCCGTTCGGCCTCCTCCCTGATCCGGTCAAAATGAGCATTGTTCTTTTCAAGGAGGTTCAGGAACTCTTCGGTGGAGGCCGCCTGCAGGCACTCTTCCGGCAGAAAACTCTCGCGTACTACATCCTCAATGTTCATCACCGCCCCGGCCTCCCGGGCAAGAATGAGTATTTTCCGGGCTACATCATCCCCCCGCAGGTCCACCGCCGGATCAGGCTCGGTCAGCCCGTTGGCCATGGCCTCTCTCACGGTCTCGGAAAAACTTTTGTCAGGACCAAAATTATTGAAGATATAGTTCAGCGTGCCTGAAAGCACCGCCTCAATACCCAGGATCCTGTCGCCGCTCTGCACCAGATCGTTCATGGTACGTATCACAGGCAGCCCGGCCCCCACATTGGTCTCAAAGAGCAGGGAAGCATTTCTTTTCCGGGCCAGGTTCCGGTTTTTGATATAAACGGAATATTCTGCAGAGGTCCCGATCTTGTTGGAGGCTACCACGGAGATACTGGCATCCAGCAGCTCCGTGTAATAGGAGGGGATCTCCTCACTGGCCGTATTGTCCACAAAAACACTGTTGCGGAGGTTGTACTCTTTCATCGTCCGGATAAAGGCAGGTATATCCGAGGGCTCTCCATTCTCCTGCAGCTCCTCTTCCCAGCGGGACAGATCGATACCTTCTTCCCTGAGCAGCATTTTCCGGCTGTTGGCCAGTCCTGCCAGGTTGATCTCCAGCGAAAATTCCTTGTGCAGATAATCCAGCTGGGCGGCCAGCTGTTTCAGCAATGTGCTCCCCACATTCCCCACACCTGCGATGAACAGGTTGGCCTTTTTGTATTCCGAGAGGAAAAAAGTCTCATGCAGCACGTTCATCGCCTTCCTGAGATCTTTCCTCCCGATGATCAGCGAGAGATTGCGCTCGGTCGATCCCTGGGCGATGGCCACCACATTGATCCCGTTCCTGCCCAGCGCCGAGAACACCCGGCCGGAAAGCCCGATGTTCCGTTTCATATTGTTACCCACAATGGCTACCATGGCCAGGTCGGTTTCCACCTCCACGGGATTGATGCGGTTGTATTTCAGCTCCAGGGCAAACTCTTCCTGGATAAGGGTGATGACCTTGTCGAGATTGTCTTCGGGGATGCCGAAGGAGATGGAATACTCAGAGGAGGCATGGGTCAGGAAGACCACATCCACGGGACGGTGGCTGAGGAGCCTGAACAGACGGGCGGCAATGCCGGAAGAGCCGGCCAGGCTGGTGCCCGTGAGCGTCAGCATCATCAACCGGTCAATGCCGGCAACTCCTTTGATATAATGATCTTCCGAAGGCTCTTCACTCGTGATGAGCGTGCCGGGCTTGTCCGGCTCAAAGGTGTTCAGGATCAGCACATCGATACCTTCTTTCAGCAGTGGCTGTATGGCCGGCGGATGTATGATCCTTGCCCCGAAGGTGGAGAGCTCCATGGCCTCCTCATAGGTGATGCTCTCTATCGGGCGGGCCTGACGTACCAGCCGCGGGTCGGCGGTCATCACGCCGGGGACATCCGTCCAGATCTCCAGCACATCCGCATGCAACGCCGCCGCCACCAGGGCAGCCGTATAATCGGAGCCGTTGCGCCCCAGCGTGGTCGAAACACCGTTCAGGGTCGAGGAGACAAATCCCGGCATAATATAACACTGCTCTTTGCTGATATGCCGCCGCAACAGCTTATAGGTGATCTCCATGTTCACCACCCCCTGACCGAAAGTGTCATCGGTACGGATCAGCTCACGGGAATCCAGCAGCGAGAAAGGACATTCCTTATTGTACAACACCTCAGAGAGGATATAGGAAGAGAGGATCTCGCCGAAACTTAAAAGCTTGTCCCGCGTCTTCGCCGAGAGATCACGGGTGAGATAGATGCCCCGCACCAGGTCTTCCAGCTCATTCAACAGTTTCCTGATATAGGAGAGAACACTGCTGTGCCGGGTCTCGGGGATCAGCGCCCGGACAACATCAAAATGCACGGTGGCGATCTCTTCAAGGATCTCCCGGTATCCGGCATTCCCCACGGCAGCACGCTCACCCGCATGCGTCAGATCATCCGTGGTGCTGCCCAGGGCCGACACCACTACCACCATACCGCCATCACCCCGCCGTGACAGAACGATATCCCTGACCCGTACAATACATTCAGCACATGTTAGGGAAGAACCCCCAAACTTTAATACTTTCATTACCGGAAAGTTTTTTGTTGAAAAGAAAAAGAAAAAATATGTATCCTGAAATAATAAATATGCACACCCCCTACGGGGTGGTGGTCGTGGTGGGGATCATGGCAGCGTCAAAGCTGCGCATTCGACCGGAGCTGATGCTCATAAAGATCCTTATGTTATCGATACTTCTCATAAGATATTTCAGGACAGCAAATATATAACAGAATTTTTCAAATAGATGAAAAAAAATGTAATTTAGAATTATTCCGGATTGAATAGCATCTTCCGGTCCCCTGAAAGGGAAGTTCTATACAGGTCGTGTATTCTTTTCCCTCTTATATGCTACCCCCTGATCCCCTCTAAAATTATGGAGGAAGCCTCTCCCCCCTGCCGCAGGGGGGACCAAGGGGGGTGTCCAAACCTCAAAGGGTGGGAAGGCCAGGCAATGTTTTATTTTTAGGTTGAGATATTACTATCCCTGCAGATGGTACAGGACAAGATCAGGGTGAAATGGTATAGATCAGCGAGACAAAAATGTTGTACATGAAATCATTGGACTTTGAGTGGGGGGAGGAATACCCGTCAAGATCATCTGAAAAAATAAATACCGGCATCAGCTCACCCCGTACACTCAGGTAGGAAGAAATACCATACTGAACACCCACACCCATGGGCAGGATGAAAGCCATGCCGTCGGTACGGGAGATCTGCTCCTCTGTCAGCCTCCCTCCCGGCACCACATGATAACCGGCCACCCCCGGCCCGGCCAGCACCTCCGCCTGCCACCGGTTCCAGTAATGCAGCAGGCCCATTTTGGAATATCCCCGCTCCGTTTTTCTGTAGAACAGATAAGCCCCCTGCACCGACAGACGGTATAGCGAAGAGGTATAAGCATAATCCCGCCCCGCATTGGGTGTCCCCTCATCCGAGTCGGCAGCCTTTCCATACTGTACCAACAGTCTGACGGACCAGTCGTTGTCAATGTGCTGAACAACCTGCAGGTTCAGATCATAACCGCTTCCCATGCTACCGATATCCCCGAAAAACAGTAATAACCCGCCCCCGGCGCCGACAGCGGTGTGGCGGTCATGGTACAGGTACTGGGCGCTGACCATTTCTCCTGCAGCCAGGAATAAAAAAAGATATATGAGCAGTACCCTCAAATTAATTATTTTTCAGAGTGATGATCCGGTGGCCGGCCGGATACAACCCAAATGCCTCCCTCTCCTCCAACCGGTATAAAAACAGTGTAAAATTTCTTATCTTCGGGTCATTACAAAAACTTATTACAAAGATGGAAACTTTGTCAGAAGAAAACAAAAAACAATTCCGCTATGCCGGTTTCTGGCTGCGCTTTTTGGCCTATCTTATCGATTCATTTGTCCTTGGCACGCTCAGTACCCTCCTTATCCTCCCCTTCTTCGGAGTGATTGTTCTCTCTGCCTTTGGGCTGGACCAGGGAATACAACAGGATATGGGAACGATCCTGGGCGTAACAGGCATTATTGCCTCCGTACTGGTCAT
>WFRO01000505.1 GCA_015486475.1 Bacteroidales bacterium | reverse complement strand
TGCTTGAATGCTTGAATGCTTGAATGCTTGAATGCTTGAATGCTTGAATGCTTGAATGCTTGAATGCTTGAATGCTTGAATGCTTGAATGCTTGAATGAGTGAATGTTTGAAAAGAGGACATAAGATACAAAATATACCGATACACCATTCTTTTAGCAGAGTCGCTCAGCACCCTGCCAATTTGACACCCGGCTTTTTTGGCAAAGATATTGATAAATAGAGGCGAAACCTGATGGAGAGGTCCGCAGTGCACACGAAGCAGGGACCCGTCATCCGGTAAAACCAACAACAAGAAAGGAGAAAAGATATGAATCTGAATAATTTTACGATAAAATCACAGGAGGCGATCCAGCAGGCTGTTGAGATCGCCAAAGGGATGAACAACCAGGCGATCGAGAACGGACACCTGATGAAGGGGATCCTGGCCATGGGTGAGAACATCACCGGCTACCTGTTCAAAAAGCTGGACATCAGCCAGGAGCGTTTTGAGCAGGTGCTGGACAAGATCATGGAAGGTTACCCCAAGGTGAGCGGGGGAGAGCCATACCTGTCCAAGACGGCTTCGAAGAGCCTTGATGACGCGCTTAAATATTCGCGCGAGATGGGCGACCAGTTCGTCTCGATAGAGATGCTGATCCTGGGGATCCTGGCCAGCGGGGATGACGTGTCCAAAATGATGAAGGACATGGGCATGACAGAGAAGGGACTGCAGATGGCCATCAAGGAGTTGCGGAAAGGCTCGAAGGTGGCGGACCAGAATGCCGAGAACACTTTCGATGCGCTGAACCGTTTTGCCATCAACCTGAACGACATGGCCCGCACGGGCAAGCTTGATCCGGTGATCGGCCGTGAGGAGGAGATCCGCCGGATACTGCAGATCCTCTCGCGCCGTACCAAGAACAACCCGATACTGATCGGTGAGCCGGGGGTGGGTAAGACCGCCATTGCCGAAGGACTGGCCCACCGTATCGTGCGGGGGGATGTGCCGGAGAACCTGAAGACGAAGCAGATCTACTCGCTGGATATGGGTGCCCTGGTGGCAGGGGCCAAGTACAAGGGTGAGTTCGAGGAACGCCTCAAAGGGGTGGTCAAGGAGGTGGTGGCTGCCGACGGGGAGATCATCCTCTTCATCGACGAGATACATACCCTCGTGGGGGCCGGCAAAGGTGAAGGAGCCATGGATGCTGCCAACATCCTGAAACCGGCACTCGCACGAGGTGAGCTCCGTGCCATCGGCGCTACCACGCTCAACGAGTACCAGAAATATTTTGAGAAAGACAAGGCTTTGGAGCGTCGTTTTCAGATCGTGCTGGTGGACGAGCCGGACCCGGCCAGCGCCATCTCGATACTGCGTGGGCTGAAGGAGCGGTACGAGAACCACCACAAGGTGCGTATACGTGATGAGGCCATCATCGCGGCCGTCGAGCTGTCGCACCGGTACATCACCGACCGCTTCCTGCCGGACAAAGCCATCGACCTGATCGACGAGGCGGCAGCGCGGCTGCGGCTGGAGATGGATTCGCTGCCGCGGGAGATAGATGACCTGGAGCGCCGGATACGGCAGCTCGAGATCGAGCGGGAAGCCCTCAAACGCGAAGGCGACAAGGAGAAGACCAAAGAGATGAGCCGTGAGATCGAGAACCTCACCGAGGAGATGAACCGGCTCAAGGCCAAATGGCAGATGGAGAAGGATGTGATCAACCAGATCCAGCAGGCCAAGCAGAACATCGAGGACCTGAAACACCAGGCCGAGGTGGCCGAACGTGAAGGCAACTACGAGAAAGTGGCCGAGATACGTTACGGCCTGCTGGGAAAAGAGGAGGAGAAGATCGAAGAGCTCCAGAAAAAGCTGGCCGGACTGCAGGGCGACAATCCGCTGATACGCGAAGAGGTGACGGCCGAGGATATTGCTGAGATCGTCTCCAGCTGGACCGGTATCCCGGTGAAACGCATGCTGCAGAGCGAGCGGGAGAAACTGCTGCATCTCGAAGAAGAGTTGCACAAGCGTGTGGTGGGCCAGGATGAGGCTATCCATGCTGTGGCCGATGCTGTGCGTCGCAGCCGCGCCGGCCTGCAGGACACTAAACGACCCATAGGATCGTTTATCTTCCTGGGGACCACCGGCGTGGGTAAGACCGAGCTGGCCAAGGCCCTGGCAGAGGTGCTCTTCAACGATGAGAACATGATGACGCGCATCGACATGTCGGAATACCAGGAGCGTCATTCGGTGTCGCGGCTCATCGGAGCGCCTCCGGGATATGTGGGCTATGACGAAGGTGGTCAGCTCACCGAGGCAGTGCGGCGGAAGCCTTACTCGGTGGTGCTGCTCGACGAGATCGAGAAGGCCCATCCGGATGTCTTCAACATCCTGCTGCAGGTGCTCGATGACGGGCGTCTGACGGATAACAAAGGACGTGTGGTCAACTTCAGGAACACCATAATCATCATGACATCCAACATGGGAAGTCAGCTGATACAGGAGAACCTGAAGAACTACAAGGGAGATGACGGCAGTGAGGTGATGGAGCAGACACGCCGTCAGGTGATGGACCTGCTGCGCAAAACGATACGCCCCGAGTTCCTCAACAGGGTGGATGAGATCATCATGTTCACACCGCTGACGCATGATGAGATCAGGGAGATCGTACGGCTGCAGTTCAACCGCATTCGTGAGATGCTGAAAGAGAAAGAGATCGACATCGTGCTGGATGATGAAGCGCTCGAATGGATCGCCAATGTGGGCTTCGACCCGGTATACGGAGCACGGCCCATCAAGCGGGTGATCCAGCGTGAGGTAGTGAATGAACTGTCGAAAGAGCTCATCGCCGGCACGATCGATAAGGACACGGTGATACGCGTAAGCGTCGGGAAAGATCACCTGGTGTTCAGGAACGAGAAATAAAACGAGAAATAAAAAGAAAGGGACCGAATAATTCGGTCCCTTTTTTTGTTGCTGTTCCGGATCAGGAAGCAGAATAACTTTTCAGGCAATCTTCCACACCCGGCTCGATGTCAAAGACATTGTGCAATTGCAGCAACTTGAAGAGATCCATAACGTCGTCGGAGATATCACAGATCTTGAGGAAGCCGTACTTGTTACTGGCGGTCTTCATCAGCGAGAGCAACACCCCGAATCCCGAGCTGTCCACATATTTGATGCCTTTCAGGCTCAGGATCAGCTTGGTGTTGGGCGCATCATACAGCGCGTTCAGCTGTTTTTTGGCTTCTTCGGTGATCAGTGCATTGAATTTGTTGATGTTCTCTTTGAAATGGACTATGGTGATATCACCTTTCTTTTCAATGTCAAAAAGTTCCATGGTCAGGACGTTTTAAGGGTTGTTCAATGTATGGTCATTTGGAGAAATGTTCATTGAGCTCTTCCACGGCCAGCGCTGTTTCTTCCCTGAAACGGCGGATGAATTCGGGATATTTTTCCGGTGATCTGCTTTCCTTGGCCATCAGCTCGAATTCTTTCAGCATGGCGGCCAGGTCATCCATGCCCATGATGGCCACCGAGGATTTGGCTTTGTGGGCCTGCATGCCCAGGTTGTACCAGTCTTCGTTTTTGTAAAGATCGTCAAAGATCTCATTGAACTCCGGGATCTGACTGACAAAGATCTCCACCATCTCCCCGATGAGGTCCTCATTGTCTCCGGCCATGCTTTTGAGATAATCGAGGTTTACATATTTGAAGTTTTCTTCGGCCATAACGGTTCCTATTTATCTTCAAATATGAAAAATTTCTTTCAAATAAAAAACAATACGCTTATCTTTCCGTAAAAAATAAATATTTACTTTCGTCCGGCTGTTTCCAAAGCATAGCATTATGTACAGGGTAAGGATCGTCCTTTTATTATGCTCACTGGCTTTTCTTTCTCCCTCCCTCTATTCTCAGAAACCCGTAAAGATCTCAAAGCGTGAGTTCAGGGTGGCGGAGGATGGTTTTAAGTCGGCGTGGCGTCATCTGAAAGAGGGGGATGATCTTTTCAAACAAGGGGAGGGAAGCTATCCCCGTGCACTGGAGCAGTATCTGCAGGCATACCATTACAATCCCTCATCTCCTGCGCTCAATTACCGTATCGGTTATTGTTATCTGCATACGGATCACAAAGGAGATGCGCTTTTATATCTGGAGGCCGCCTATGCCGGCGACAGTGTCCTGACGCAGGATATCCTTTACCTGCTGGGGCGGGCCCATCAGTATCGTTATGAGTTTGATAAAGCACAGAAATATTACCAGGCCTTTATCCAGGGGCCCGGGTATGTGCCCACGGTGCCGCTGGGGGCTGAGGCACGGAAACACATCCGGGAGTGTGAGGCCGGAGCAAAGATCCTGCGTGACACCATCCCGGCGGAGATCGTGGACATGGGACCTGCGATCAACTCGCCGTGGGATGATTACAAAGCCATCCTTTCCCCGGACGGAGACCAGTTCTATTTTACCTCCCGCCGCCGGTATTCCCCGAAGCAGCTGCCCAACCGCTATGATGGCAAGTATGAGGAAGATGTATATGTTTCCGTGGGGGAGGGCAATGGCTGGTCACCGGCCGTACGGCTGGACAAGCCGGTGAATACGAGGTACAATGATGCGGCACTGGCTATCTCGCCGGATGGGAAAGAGCTTTATGTCTACAACGGAAAGAAAGGGAACGGGGATATCCTGTCGTACAAAAAAAAGAACGGTCTGTGGGCCAGGCCTGTCAAGGTCACGGCAAAGATCAATTCCCGGTGGCAGGAAAGCTCTCTCTGCATCAGTGCCGACAGCAATACGGTTTACTTTGTCTCCCAACATAAAAAACTTACCCATGGCGGCAAGGATATTTTTGTGGTCCATCGCGGTCCGGATGGGATATGGAGTGACCCGGAGCCGCTGGATACCACCGTCAACACTGTATGGGATGAGGAGAGTCCCTGGATCAGCGCCGACGGCAGGACCCTGTATTTCTCCTCGCAGGGGCACAACAGCATGGGCGGTTTTGATGTCTTCCGTACTACGATGGGAAAGGACGGCCGGTGGTCGCCGCCGGTGAACATGGGAGTGCCGCTCAATACCCCGGATGATGATCTTTTCTATTGTCCTTCCCCGACGGACAGCATGACCGCCTGGATCTCGGGGATCCGGGAGGAGACGCACGGCCTGAAAGACATTTACCAGGTGACCTGGCTGCCTCCGCGGGAAAAGGAAGAGATCGCCTCCCGGTCGTTGAAGGCCCGGGATACGGTGTCTGTGGTGCAGGAGGACGGCGGGGTGAATACCCTGGCGCTCGCCGTGCCGGTAGCTGTGCCTAAACCAAAAAGAGAGCTGGTGGTCACGGGGACCATCACCGACAAGGCGAGCGGGGCGCCCCTGATGGCCTCCATCGACGTCATCGACATGGACAAGAACCAGATCACCGGCAAGACCATCTCCCGCAAAAGCGACGGGGTATATACCCTGCGGCTGAAAGAACGGAAAAATTTCGGGGTGGAGATCAATGCACCGGGGTACATGTTCCTGTTGGATGTGGTGAAAGTGCCTTTCTCCGATACCGTCACGCGGCTGGTCAGGAATTTTACGATGAACAGGATCAAAGTGGGAGAGTCGGTGGTGTTGCAGAACATCTTTTTTGAGACCAACCGCTCGGTCATCACGCCGTTGTCCTATCCGGCCCTGGACAGAGTGATCAACTTCATGAAGAAAAATCCTGGTATCAAGGTGGAGATCGACGGTCACACCGACAGCGTGGGATCGGAAGCCTATAACCAGCGGCTCTCACAGGCCAGGGCCCAGGCGGTGGTCGAATATCTGGTAAAACACGGCATCAGCATCGATCGTCTGGTAGCCAAAGGTTTCGGAGAGTCGAAGCCCGTTGCGCCCAACACCACGCCCGAAGGAAGGGCCAAAAACAGAAGGGTGGAGTTCAGGATCCTGGAGATGTGATCCTGCAAAATGCCTGAAAATTTGTTACATTTGTACGGCCTTCCCGGTGGAGGTCGTATTTTTTTTCTTTAAACAGCACAGATCATGAAAACAACTCCTTTAACCAATATCCATGAACAGCTCGGGGCCAAAATGGTCCCTTTTGCCGGTTTCCTGATGCCGGTGGAATACAGCGGTATCCAGGATGAGCATATTACGGTACGCACCAAACTGGGTGTTTTTGATGTCTCCCACATGGGGGAGGTATGGGTGAAAGGCCCCAAAGCCCTGGATTTCCTGCAGTGGGTCACTTCCAATGATGTGTCGGCGCTCTATGACGGCAAGGTACAGTACTCCTGTTTCCCCAACGGCCGTGGAGGCATTGTGGACGATCTGCTGGTTTACCGTTTCGGGCCGGAGGAATATCTGCTGGTGGTGAATGCCTCGAACATTGAAAAGGATTATAACTGGCTGGTAGAACGGGGCAAAGAAATGGGTCTGGAGGCAGGCAAAGAGATCGTCAATATGTCCGACGACTATGCCCAGCTGGCCGTGCAGGGTCCGCTGGCCTTGGAGGCCATGCAGAAACTGACCCTGGAGCCGGTGACGGATATGGAATTTTATACCTTTAAACAGATGGATGTTGCCGGTATACCGGGGGCGGTCTTTTCCACGACCGGCTATACAGGAGCAGGAGGATGTGAGATCTATGTGCCGGCCGGCGAAGCGGAAAAACTGTGGCAGGCCGTGATGGAGGCGGGAAAGCCTTTCGGCATCAAACCCGCCGGGCTGGGCGCCCGGGATACCCTGCGTCTGGAGATGGGTTATTGCCTGTATGGCAACGACATCACCGATGAGACCTCACCGATAGAAGCCGGGCTGGGATGGATCACCAAATTCGTGGAAGGGAAAAACTTTATCGACAGGGAACTGCTGTGGAAACAGAAACAGGAAGGTGTGGAACGCCGTCTCAAGGGCTTTGTGCTGGAGGAAAGAGGCATACCCCGTCAGCATTACACCGTTTATAATGAAGAGGGGGAGGAGATAGGAGAGGTCACCTCCGGCACCATGTCCCCTATGCTGAAGAAAGGCATCGGCATGGCTTACCTGAAAAAAGGCTACTGGAAGGAGGGTACACCCATCCTTATCGGTATCAGGAACAAAAAACTGAAGGCCACCGTCGTGCGGCCTCCTTTCTATAAACCGGAAAACTGATCAATGTCTATGGAGAGGCCAACGAGCAGCATAGAGGTCTGTTTTTCACCCTTGTTGTTCCCCCTGTATGATC
This sequence comes from Bacteroidales bacterium, assembly GCA_015486475.1. GTDB lineage: Bacteria > Bacteroidota > Bacteroidia > Bacteroidales > VadinHA17 > DRPN01. The sequence continues at coordinate 4,075 of WFRO01000505.1, read as the reverse complement.
ATAGCGATTCCATTGTCGTGGTGGTGGATATCCTGCGGGCTACCTCTTCCATCATCACGGCTTTTCATCATGGTGTGGAGCGGCTGATCCCGGTGAGGACCCTGGAAGAAGCGAAGAGTTACAAGGACAAAGGCTATCTCATTGCTGCCGAACGGGACGGGCGTGTGCTGGACTTTGCCGATTTTGGCAATTCGCCTGATAATTTCATGACCGAAGATATCCGGGATGCCACGATCGTATACAGCACCACCAACGGCACCCAGGCCATTCAGATGGCCGGCCGGGCACACCAGGTGCTGGTGGGCGGCTTCCTGAATATATCGGCCCTGGCGGATTACCTCTCCGCGCAGCAACAGGATGTGCTGATCCTTTGTGCTGCCTGGAAGAACAAGTTCTCTCTGGAAGACTCGGTGTTCGCGGGTGCCCTCACCGACAAGCTGCTGGAGAGCGGTTTGTTCCATACCATCTGCGACTCGGCGCATGCGGCCCGGGATCTGTGGCTGCTGGCCGAAGGCGATCTGGTGAGCTATATGGATAAGGCGGCCAACCGGACGCGTCTGAAAAAGCTGGGCCTTGACCAGGCTATCGAATACTGCCACACCCGGGACGTTACGGACGTGATCCCTGTCCTGGAGAAGGGTGAACTGGTGCTGTTGAAAAGATCGTGAAAATTTTATCAAATTAGGGCGATTTTGTATGGTTTATTTCTCTTTTTAATGCAATTTTGTAGTACTAAAAAACAACCCAACAAAACAGGATAAAATGAAAAAACACAATTTTTACGCAGGGCCGGCCATACTGCCGGAGTATACTGTGGATCAGGTGATCCAGGCCTGCCGCGATTTCGACGGCATGGGGCTGGGGATCATGGAGATCTCGCACCGCAGCAAAGAGTTCACAGCCGTCATGGAGCAGGCACAGCAGCTCTTCAAGGACTTGCTGGGTATCCCTGAGGGGTATCATGTTCTTTTCCTGGGGGGAGGGGCCAGCACGCAGTTTACAGTGATCCCGATGAACCTGATGCAGAAAAAGTCGGCGTATCTCAATACGGGCGCCTGGGCTACCAAGGCCATCAAAGAGGCGAAGCTGTACGGAGAGGTGGACGTGGTCGCCTCCTCGGAAGACAGTAATTTCAATTACATACCGAAAGATTATGTGATCCCTGCGGATGCCGACTATTTCCACATCACGACCAATAACACCATTTACGGTACGGAGATCAAAGAAGATATGGATTCACCGGTGCCGGTGGTGGCGGATATGTCTTCAGATATCCTGAGCCGTCCCGTGGATGTGTCGAAGTATGCTTTGATCTACGGAGGTGCTCAGAAGAACCTGGCGCCGGCGGGCGTTGCTTTTGTGATCGTCCGGGAAGATGTGCTGGGGAAAGTGGACCGCAAGATCCCTACTATTTTCAATTACCGCACCCACATTGACAAAGGATCGATGTTCAACACGCCTCCCGTACTGCCGGTATTTGCTGCCCTGCAAACGCTGATCTGGATCAGGGACAACGGCGGCGTGGAAGCCATGCAGAAAAGGAACAGGGAGAAATCGTCGATGCTTTATGAAGAGATAGAACGGAACAAGCTCTTTAAGCCTACCGTCACCGTTGAGGAAGACCGCTCTGTGATGAATGTCTGCTGGGTGATGAATGAGGAGTATGCGGATCATGAGAAACCTTTCCTGGAGTTTGCCACGGAACGGGGTATGATCGGTATCAAGGGTCACCGCTCGGTGGGTGGCTTCCGGGCCTCTCTCTACAATGCCCTGGCCCCGGAAAGCGTGAAAGCGCTCATCGCCGTCATGCAGGAGTATGAGAAAAATGTTTAAGTCCTGACAACAACGTAAAAAACCGGAACAATGAAAATACTGATCGCAACAGAAAAACCTTTTGCTCCTGCTGCCGTAACGCAGATCAGGGAGATCTTCGGGGAGGCGGGTTATGAGGTAGCTGTACTGGAGAAGTACGGTGCCAAAGAAGACCTGCTGGCAGCCGTGAAGGATGTACAGGGCCTGATCGTCCGCAGTGACAAGATAGACGCTGCTGTGCTGGCAGCGGCTCCTGAGCTGAAGATCGTCGTCCGGGCCGGGGCAGGGTATGATAACATCGACCTGGCAGCGGCTACTGAGCGCGGGGTAGTGGTGATGAACACACCCGGGCAGAACTCCAACGCCGTGGCCGAGCTGGCCCTGGGCATGATGGTCTATATGGCCCGAAACCTCTTCAACGGTAAGCCGGGGACCGAGCTGAAAGGAAAAACCCTCGGCATACAGGCCTACGGTCATGTGGGCCGCGAGGTGGCGCGTATCGCCCGGGGATTTGCCATGGAGACGCTGGCCTTCGATCCTTTCGTCAGCAAAACCGATATCATCAACGATGGCACGAAACCCGTGGACAGCGTGGAAGAACTGTATGAGAAATCGCAGTACGTCTCCCTCCACATCCCGGCAAACGAGCAGACCAAAGGATCGGTGAACTTTGATCTGCTGAGCAGGATGCCGCAGGGAGCGACCCTGGTGAACACGGCCCGCAAAGAGGTGGTGGACGAAGAATCGCTGCTGAAGATGTTCCGCGAAAGGGAGGATTTCCGGTATGTTTCGGACATCGCTCCCGACTGTGCGGAAGAGATCGCGAAAGAATTCCCCGGAAGGTATTTCTTCACACCGAAGAAAATGGGCGCCCAGACAGCCGAGGCCAACATCAATGCCGGCGTTGCCGCCGCCCGCCAGATCGTGAAATTCCTGGAAAAAGGAGATACCACTTTCCAGGTGAACGGGTAGAAGCTCCCCGCCCGGCTGACCGCCGGTCGGACGGGGATGCTTGATTTTCGAAGCTCGAAGTAGGTTGATCAAATAACTCCAAACTCCACACTCCACACTCCAAACTCCAAACTCATTATCATGGCAGTACTCAAACCTTTCAAAGGCATCCGGCCGCCGGCAGAGCTGGCGCCGAAAGTGGCGTCACGGCCCTATGACGTGCTCAACTCCGAAGAAGCCCGCAAGGAGGCGGAGGGCAACCCCTATTCGCTGTACCATATCATCAAGGCCGAGATCGACCTGGATCCCGGCGTAGACGTGCACAGTGAAGCGGTGTATGAAAAAGCACGGGAGAACTACAGTAAATTCCTGGAGAACGGCTGGCTCCGGCAGGATGACAAAGACCATCTCTATGTGTATGCCCAGACCTGGCGCGGCAGGACACAGTACGGCCTGGTGGGGTGTGCCTCGGTGGATGATTACCTCAACGGGGTGATCAAAAAACATGAGCTGACCCGTCCCGACAAGGAGGAGGACCGGATGAAACACGTGCTGGTGAACAATGCCAACATTGAGCCGGTGTTCTTTACCTACCGGGCCGTGCCTGAGATCGATGAGATCATCGCCGGCATCGTGGAAGAGAATGCTCCCGAATATGATTTTACGGCCGATGACGGGGTGCGTCACCAGTTCTGGGTTATCGGCGATGATGAGACCGTTTCGCGTCTGACCCTTCTTTTTGATGCGATCCCTTACACTTATGTGGCCGACGGCCATCACCGCACGGCTGCTGCCGCCCGCGTGGGTGTGGAGAAACGTAAAAACAATCCCCACCATACCGGAGAAGAGGAATACAATTTCTTCCTGGCGGTCCATTTCCCCCATGATCAACTGACGATCATCGATTACAACCGGGTGGTGAAGGATCTCAACGGCATGAGCGCTGCGGAATTCACAGAGAAGCTGAAAGCTTCCTTTGAGGTGGAGAAGAAAGGCAAAGAGGTATACAAGCCGGCAAGGCCCCATGAGTTCTCCATGTACCTGGAGGGTGAATGGTATGCTCTGACGGCCCGTCCCGGCACCTATGATGATGGCGATCCCATCGGCAGCCTGGATGTGACCATTCTCTCGGAGCAGGTGCTGGCTCCTCTGCTGGACATCAAAGACCTGCGCCGTTCCGACAGGATCGATTTTGTGGGTGGCATCCGTGGCCTGGAAGAGCTGGCCCGCCGGGTGGACTCGGGGGAGATGAAGGTGGCTTTCGCCCTGTACCCGGTATCGCTCGAGCAACTGATGCGCATCGCCGATACCG
>WFRO01000504.1 GCA_015486475.1 Bacteroidales bacterium | reverse complement strand
GGGACTGCAATTCTCCTTTTATCGTTATGAACTGACCAACATCGAAGAGCGGAGACCCTGGGTGAAGAACACCTCCCTGGGGTTCAGGTTATATTTTTAATTTGGATTCCTTGTTAATCGATCATCCTTCATCCTTCATCCTTCATCCTTCCATTATCCTGTTCTGCTGATATCCCTTAGTTTTTCTTTCTCCAGGATCGTGATCTCCTTGCCGGAGAGGCGTATCAGGCCCTCGTCGGCAAACTCGTTCAGCAGCCGGCTGATGCTCTCACGGGAGGTGCCGAGCATCTCGGCCAGATCGTTGCGGGAGAGGTCGAGCCGGAATGAATCCGATTTATAGATGTTCCCTGACAGGTCGAGCAGTGTCCCGGCCAGCTTGCCGTTGAGCTGCTTCTGGGTGAGGTTGATGCAACGGTGGAACTGCTGCAGCTCAAACTTGCAGAGGGTGAGGATGATCTCCCAGGCAAAGTTCCCGTTCTCGAAGACCATCTTCCGGAAAGTGTCCAGGTCAATGAAACAGGCGGAGGCCCGGTTGATGGCAACCGCAGAATAATGATTGACCTTATCGCCCACAGTGGTGGGAATACCCAGATAAACAGGAGCCCGGACGATCTTGAGGATCTGGTCCTTGTACGGTCCTTTCATGGTCAGCTTCGCCAGCCCCTCTTTCAGGTAGATGATGTTGGAGGACAAAGCATCCTGTTTGAAGATCACTTCGCCCGGCTCGAAATGTACTTCCACGCAGTTACTGCCCAGTTCATACACCTGCTCGTCCGACAGGAAGCGGGCCGCCGATGATTTGACCCTGCAATCGGTACACTTGAATCTTTCCATGGTCCTGTAAAGTTATAAAAAATGTGATACATATCACATTCTACTGAGAGGCACATCACGTGAGATCTCTTGATTTACTATGTGCCGTGTCCTACATTTGTAATGTGAAATTATTAACAAATTAAAATCTTACGATCATGGCAAAGAAAATGACATTGGCACTGTTTTCCGGCAGCGTGGACAAGCTTACGGCTGCCGGAGTGATCCTCGGGGGCGCTGCTGCCGAGGATATGGACGTCGAGATCTTCGTTCTGTTACAGGCTGCTTTTGCTTTCAAAAAAGAGAATGCAATGACCAACGACAGGGTGGCGGAGATCACCGACAAAAAAGATGAGTTCCTGGCTTCTCTGAAACGTCTGGAAACACCTCACTGGACCGAAGCTTTCCGGAAGGCCAAAGAGATGACCAACGTGAAGATACATATCTGTGGTTTTGCCGGAAAGGTATGGCATGGTGAAAAACTGGATGACTTCATCGACCTGGCGGACGATATCGTAGGTATCGGAGAATATGTGGATGCTGCTGAGAATTCTGACATCAATCTCTTTATTTAAATCAACCTTTTAATGGACAGAGCTATGACAAAAGAAGAACTGAAACAACTGAAACCGGATAAAGTGGTGGATGCCAGAGGCACCGCCTGTCCCGGTCCGCTCCTTGCCGTCAAACAGGCCATCGCCGATGTGCCGGATGGCGGGATCATGGAAATACTTTCCTCCGACGAAGGCACCAAAAGGGATGTTCCCCGCTGGGCGAAGAAAAAAGGATATGAATACCTGGGCGACTTTGAGGAGTCGGGGTACTTCACCATCTACCTGAAAAAATGACCATGACAGCGCAGGAAGAAAAGGCCTTTGTGCCGAAGATCCTGGTCTTCTCGTCGGAGAAGATCTCCGACCCGGCCATCGATCTGGCAGGATTGCTGAAAAAGCATTATCCACCCACGGTGTACAATATCTCCATTCCCTGTACCAGCGGAGTGAAGCCGGGGTGGATACTGCATGCGCTCCGGAGCGGCATCGACGGCGTGTTCGTCGCCAGCGACGGCACCGACTGTGCCTACCGCTCCGACTGCTCTGATGTGACCTCCGCCACCATACGGGCCGTGCAGGAGACCCTGAAAGAGGAGGGGATCAACATCGCAAGGGTCAAGATGGCTGCCATCTGTTCGGTCTGCGCGGATCCTTTTGTCAACCATATGAAAAGTTTTATGGAGTCGCTGAAGGAAATGGGCAGCATAAAAAATGAGTTGAAAAACTGATCATCTATCTATGGAAAAGGAAACGAATATACAGAACATGTATGATGTCCTCGTGGTGGGCGGGGGTGTGGCCGGCCAGGAGACTTCTCTGAACCTTGCCAATATGGGTTACCGCATCCTTCTGGTGGAAAAGGACCTCTCCATAGGGGGTAAAATGATCCAGTTGAGCAAGGTCTTTCCCACGCTCGACTGTGCCGCCTGCATCACCACACCCAAGATGTCGGAGGTGGGCCGCCACCCCAACATTACCGTTATGACCTATTCGGAGGTGGACAAGATCCGGAAAAACGGACAGGGTTATACAGCCCGTGTGACCAAACATCCCCGCTATGTCAACGAAGACACCTGCACGGGATGTAAGGAGTGTGAGGACAAGTGCCCCGTTTTTACCCCCGATGAATACTCGTACGGCATGGTCTCCCGGAAGACTGTGTTCATTCCTTTTCCTACGGCCAGTCCCAAGATCGCGGTCATCGACCGGCAGGGGGTCTCTTCGCCATGTATCGCCACCTGCCCCGGGGGGGTCAAGGCCCACGGCTACGTCTCCCTCGTGAAAGACGGCCGCTATGAGGAAGCTTTCAACCTGCATATGGAGGATGCTCCCCTGCCCGGGTCACTGGGATGGGCCTGCTATGCTCCCTGTGAGGGCGAATGTACCCGGGGACAAAAGGATGGGGCAGTGGATATCCGCAAAATAAAAAGGTTTTTTACAGACTGGTATTATAAAAAGTATCCGGCCCCCCCCTACGGACCGGCGGACAAAAGCAAAGGGAAGAAGATCGCTATCGTGGGCTCAGGGCCTGCGGGGCTGACCGCTGCCTATTTCCTGGCAAAAAAAGGGTACGAAGTGAAGATCTTCGAGGCCGAGAAGGAGCTGGGCGGCATGCTGAAGTTCGCCATCCCCGGCTTTCGTCTGCCCAACCATATCGTCGACAGGGACATTAAAAATATTCTGGCACTGGGCGTAGACTATGAGCTTAACCGGAAGATCGAGGATCTGAAAGAGTTGTTCGACGAAGGCTTTGATGCTGTCTTTCTGGGTCTTGGCACACAAAAGGCCAAAAGGATGCATGTGCCGGGCGACGATCTGGAAGGGGTATATCGCTGCATAGACTTCCTGAAGGCTTTCAACAGGGGAGAGAGATTCGATTTCAAAGGCAAGACGGTGGCTGTCTGCGGAGGAGGCAATGTGGCCATGGACACCGCGCGCGCGGCTGTCAGGATGGGCGCCGCGAAGGTCATGATCTCCTACAGGCGCAGCCGCGCCGAGATCCCTGCCTTCGACTTTGAGGTCGAGGAGGCAGAGATGGAAGGCGTGGAGTTCAACTTTCTCACCTCCCCGGTAGCCTTTAGGGATGAGAACGGTCATGTGAAAAAAGTGGTCTGCAAAAAACTCAGGCTGGGGGAGCCCGATGAGTCGGGGAGAAGAAGACCTGAATTCATCGAGGGATCCGAGCATGAGATCGATGTAGACATCGTGATCCAGTCCATTGGTCTGAGTCCCGATACCTCCTACCTGGGTGATGAGCTGACGCTCAATGAGGACGGTACCATACAGGTGGATCCGCAGACCCTGCAGACCTCCGATCCGCGGGTTTTCTCCGGCGGGGATGTGGTCACCG
>WFRO01000503.1 GCA_015486475.1 Bacteroidales bacterium | reverse complement strand
TGCATTTCGACGGCGCACTCCCCAATCCCTCCCCGGTAGTAGTTGAACTGCACATTGGGGTGGCCGGCCAGCAGCGACATAGGCACCGAGCTGTCCATTATTCTTTTGCTGATCATGAAAGCAGTCAGTCTTTGCCCAAAGGCATTATCATGCGTGCCGGCATGCCATATCGATACTTTTTCTGCTTTCCAGGTTTCCTGCGGCCCCACGGTGATGGCCTGTGTGGGGATGCCGGTCACCACCCCTCCCGCGCTGGTACGGGCATTTTGCATACAGGTGACGGGATGGAGATCCACCACCCGGGTGGTCAGTTGCCGATATTCTTCCGGCGATGGCGGGGCGTCTTTCCAGGCACCCTCCCTTTTTACCGGATCATTGAAGGCCCAGTGTTTCACATCCCCCTGTCCGCCCTGCATGACGGCACAGCGTATGCCATCGTCCCAGCTTTTGATGTAGTCAGCGGTATCGGCTTTGGGAAAGTGCAGGTTCTCCTCAGGCATTTTCAGGTTTGGGTCTATACGGTTGAAACACAGGTCTCTGTCTGCCTTCTCAAAAGATAAGGGATGCGAAGCATCCAGCTCTTTCCCGTTCATATACCATTCGTCCATACCCCAGAAATGGGCATGGGACAAATTCAGCTTCAGTTCATTTACCAGACGGGCTACCAGGGGCAGTTGTTCCGTCGGTCCGATGGGTCCGCATATCCCCACCGGAGCATCAGCCGTGGCCTGTTGCCACGCAGTGATATACTCCAGGGCTTCGGCAAGGTAGAAATCCTCCAGGGTATCGTAAAAAACGACCTTAAAGCCCTCTCTGGAAAGCTGCTCAAGATCTTTTGGGGTCAATCCTGCCGCATCGTTCAGCAATTCGTCATCCAGGGTGGTAAAATCCCACCACCCTTCAGCCAGCATGCTTATTTTCCTTGACATAACTTCTGTTTTATATGATGATCACAAGATCTTCCAAGATCTCAGCCAAAACATTCTCATGCGGAAAGCCGTGACCGAGATGCTGCCGGAACCCTTCGGCGTATGCTGTTCCGGCCTCTGCTCCCCGTTGGCCGGCAAACCGCCGCATGGCCAGGAGGTATTCATCTATCTTATGGTGTTTTAAAAGCCATTCCCGTTGACTGGCATGACATGCGAGCATTTTCTCTTTGGTGTCTGTCTCTTTCGAAATATCGACATAAAAGGATGGCTTTATTTCTCTCCCTAATTTGTCAATACCATCAAGGGGATCGGCATAGTACAGATAAGGCACCCTGTCAAAGGGTTCGCCACCGGCTTCCATGTTCTTTATTCCAGCAGCAAAACATGCCGTTTGCACGATCCGGCTGGTTATCTCATGGTCCACCATGTAATCTTCCGGGCTGGCTGTAAAGACTATACTTGGCTTAACTTCCCGGATCAGTTCGGTCGTGCGGTTGATGGTGTTCCGTCCGTACAGGATGTATACATCTTCGAATTCCAGGCAATGGTAGGTGGCGCCGATCACGTCCGCCGCTGTGGCAGCCTCTTTCTTTCTGATGGCGCTTATCTCTTCACGCGTATGCTCTGCTGATCCCTTGTCGCCGGGGGTCATCGTGGCAATATGGATCTCCCAGCCGGCTTTCTTTAACAGGGAAAGGGTGCCGGCACATGTCAGTTCCGCATCATCGGGATGGCTGAAAATGGCAAGCGCTGTTGTATTCATTACATTTTTCATTGTTACAGAAAGACCTTTTGACGCAATGTTCCGGAAATATTTGCATCAGCAGATCTTATTCACAATGTTAATAAATTCATCCTGTTTAAAAAAGCAGGGAGTGGGGCAAAAAAACGTAGGGGCATAAACTTTATGCCCCTACATTTTCATTACCATCCGAAATATGAAGGACATAATAAACTATGTCCCTGCTGGTCCGGTGGCGTTCTATTTCCGGTTCTTGCGTTTGTACTCGTAATCCTTGCGTTCCAGCTCGTATTGTTTTTTGGCGGCCTTTTTCAGTGCATTGAACACGGACGTGACGGCTTTCAACACCTCTTTGTGCTCCTCCACCACCAGCACCTTTTTGCTTTTCAGGTTCAGGGAGGCTGACACTTTGTATAATGCAGAAGAGTGGTCAAAGATCACTTCCAGCGTCAGGTCCTTGTCATATTTCTTGAACAGCTCTTTGAAGAATTCACTTTTTTCGTGACAAAGCTCTTCGGCTTCTGCCCGGTAAGATTCTTCTACTTCGTTGATATTCTTAAGAATGAGGTTTACCATGATAAAAACATTATGAGATTAATAAAACATGCTGCAAAATTATCCTTTTCTTTTAAAAAGGAAAGCGATCCATCTATCTCAAATAGCATGCCTGTTCTCTTTTCTGCCAGAATGGCGTTTAATGGAACAGAGCTTATCCGGGGAGAGCTGGAGTGTTAGGAAAGGGTGCTAGGTGCAAGGTGCAAGGTGCTGCCCGCCCGGACGAACGTCCGTTCGGACGGGGGTGCTGGGTGGGATCACCCTTCCTTCTTCCTTCTTCCTTCTGCCTTTTGCCTTTTGCCTTATTACTTATTACTTTACAATTACATTCACTTTTCCCATCTCTCTGCC
>WFRO01000502.1 GCA_015486475.1 Bacteroidales bacterium | reverse complement strand
GCCCACCCCCCTGACCCCCTGAAGGGGGAACCCTTACCCACACTGTCTATTGATTAGTGGGTGGACTTCCCCTTTAGGGGACCGAGGGGGAGCGTGGGGGTAAGGATACATTGGGTGCGTCATAATCCGGTTGACATATTACTGGATCGGGGTTATTCGCTGCGCTAAGTTAATCCCGGCTAACGCATTAGTTCAGCTAATTTTCAGCTTCCTAATGCGTAAGCTGGGATAAAATTAACTATTTTTGATCAAAGTTTGTGTAATTCCTTCCCGGGACTGTATCGCGATCGTGAGGGTGACGGGGGAGGGGTGAACAGAGAAAAGAGCCAGCTGTAACCAAAAATATTTTTCCATGAAGATCATGATCATCAACGGGCCCAACCTGAACCTGCTGGGCAAACGGCAGCCGGAGATCTACGGCAAGGCCGGTTTTGACGACTACCTGAAGCTGCTGCGCGAGCTCTATCCCCATTTTGTCTTTGATTATTTTCAGAGCAATGTGGAGGGAGAGATCGTGACGAAGATCCAGGAGGCCGGTTTTTCGTATGACGGCATCGTCCTGAACGCTGCCGGCTACACCCACACCTCTGTGAGCATTGCCGACGCGGTGGCGGCGGTGCCGGCGCCGGTGGTGGAGGTGCACATCTCCAACATCCTGAAGCGCGAAGAGTTCCGGCACAAATCACTGATCGCTCCGGCCTGCATAGGAACCATCACGGGCTTTGGCCTCGACTCGTACCGGCTGGGCATCGAGGCGTTGCGCCTGCACAGTGCCGGTAAATAAATTATTCTCAACAGTGATCCTCTCATGAGGCGTTTTGTCATAGGCGACATACACGGGCAGGTGACGGCCCTGGAGGAGTGCCTGGAGAAGTCGCATTTCGACATGGACCGCGATCTGCTCATCGCCCTGGGCGACGTGTGCGACCGGGGAGAGCATACGCGTGAGAGCATCGACCTGCTGCTGCAGGTGAAAAATCTGGTTTACATCCTGGGTAACCACGACAAGTGGTTCCTGCAAAGAGCCCTCACCGGCGACTCGGAAGACCTGTGGATGATCCAGGGAGGACGCAGCACCATGCGCAGCTATGACGGCGGCCCTATCCCGGAGGAGCACATACGCCTCCTGCAGGAAGCTCCTCTCTGGTACCTGCTCGACGAAGGGACCCGCCTCTTTGTACATGCCGGTATCAACCCCGACAAGCCGCTGGAGGAGCAGGAGGAGTACGATCTGATATGGTCACGGGAGCTGGTGGACCGGGCCATGAGCGTCATCGACGACCCCGACGTGGAGAGCCTGACATCCTATGAGGAGGTGTACGTGGGCCATACGCCGACGATCAACTATGACCTGGAGGTGCCCATCTTCGTGAAAGGCATCTGGCTGATGGATACAGGCGCCGGATGGTGGGGGCCCCTGACCATTATGGATATTGATACGAAGGAGTACTGGCAGAGCAAGGGGAAGCTCGAAGCTTGAAGCTCGAATGGCGAACGAAGAACGATGAAGCGATGCCTGCCTGCCGCAGGCAGGAAGCGATGAAGAGATGAAGGGATGATGCGATGAAGAGATGAGGTGATAAATGAATATCGAATGATGATTTCTGATTTCTGAATTTCGAGCTTCGAGCATCGAGCATCGAGCTTCGGATTAAGGGCTTCACGCAGAGGTCGCGGAGCAGTACGCAATGGACGCAAAGAGATGAATGATATGAAAATACGTGTAAAGACGCACGGCCGTGCGTCTCTACTTTTTTATACGTAAATTAACTCCCAACCCGATACTCTCAACCCGAAACCCGCAACTCGATACTCGATACTCGATACTCTTTCAACTAAATTTTTAGTAACAAATCACAATGATAAACGTCATATGTACGTTGTAAAAAAAAGGTTTTTTTTAAAAACCGGGAATAGATCGAATAGACCGGGGCAGAGATGCCGGTATGTATTTTGTTATTTTTTTCATATTTTAGGGCGGTTTAGGAAATATTTTGGGTGACGGCATGGTCAATAATAGATAAACAATCACTGTTTTGGAGATCGTCATACAAGGGCTCAGCAAGATATATCCCAACGGCAACAAAGCGCTAGAGGATATCGACCTGTCCATCGGTACCGGCATCTTCGGCCTGCTGGGACCCAACGGTGCCGGCAAGTCGAGTCTCATGCGCATTCTGGTGACGCTCATGCGTCCCTCTACGGGCAGGGTGACCGTCAACGGCATGGATCTGCAGAAGCACCGGGGCGAGATCCGTCGTCTGCTGGGCTACCTGCCCCAGGATTTCCGTTATTTCCCCAAGCTGCGTACCAGCGAGTTCCTGGATTATATGGCTTCTCTCTCGGGCATGCGCCAGCGGCGTCGCCGCCGCGAGGCCATCGACCGCATCCTGGAAGAGGTGGGGCTCTTTGAGGCGCGTGACAAGATGGCCTCCAAACTTTCGGGAGGGATGAAGCGGCGCCTCGGCATCGCCCAGGCCCTCATCCATGAGCCGAAGATCCTCGTCGTTGACGAGCCTACCACCGGCCTTGACCCGGAGGAGCGTATCCGCTTCCGCAACCTCCTTTCCGACATCAGCACCGGCGAGGTGATCATCATCCTCTCCACCCACATCGTGGGAGATATCTCCAGCACCTGCAACCACATGACCCTGCTGAACAAGGGCAGGGTGGCTTTCACCGGCTCACCGGAAGAGCTGATACAGAAGGCCAGAGGATACGTGTGGCAGATCCGGGCCAATGATGAAGAGTACATCCGCATCAACGAGAAGTTTCCCGTGATCTCCACCGTGCCGGGGAAAGAGGGATGGCTGATGCAGGTGGTCTCCCGCTCCCCCGAAGGATATGACGCCGAGCCTGTGGAACCCAACCTGGAACATGCCTATGTCCATTTTATGGAAAATGTGCTGCAGGAGAAAGTGGAGGAGGAGGCGTATGGGTGAGGAAATAAGGCAAAAGTAAAAAGTAAAAAGGCAAAAGTATAAAAGCATCCGCCTTCGTTGTCCTTCGGTACGCCTGCGGCTAATCAGGAACCGGCTACGGCGGACGAGGAAAGGCAAAAGGAAGGATGAAGGATGAACGTCGAATGTCGAACAAAGAACACCGAATGTCGAATGATGAATTTTGATTTCTGATTTCTGAGAGGAGGCTTCACGCAATGGACGCAAAGCGAAACGCAAAGCACGCAAACTATTGAGTGACAGAATAAGGCAAAAGTATAAAGGCAAAAGGCAAAAATCTACTATGAATGACTACTTAATTACACGAGTGCCAGCGAGTAAATTTCGCGAACGCAGTGAGCTAATTACTACTTAATTACACGAGCGTCCCGCCTTTGTCCCTTGGGAACTTCGGCGGACAAGGCAGCGAGTAAATCTCGTGAGCGTCCGGCCTTCGTCCCGGCAAGCCGGGGCTTCGGCGGACGAAGAAGCGAACTAATGACCACCCTATAACCCCTGCATGAACTTTCTCTACAACATACGCATCATTTCCCGTTACGAGCGGCTGGCGCTGCGCCGCAGCTGGTTCCTGCGCATCTTTGTTTTTCTGGGTCTGGTCGCTGTTGTTCTCATTAACCTGTTCATGCTGACGAATATACAGTTCTCTCCCCAATGGTCGTTGGTGGCATTGCCGGCAGCCATCCCCTACTGGAACCTGTTGCTGATCAACCTGGGACAGGCGGTGGTGGCGGTCTTCCTGGCGGCCGATTTCCTGAAACGGGACAAGAAGCTGGATACCGCCGAAGTGGTTTACACCAAGCCGGTGAGCAATTTCGGCTATGTCTTTGGCAAGGCCTGGGCGAATATCTATATTTTTCTCATCATTGATCTGATCCTGCTGGGTGTGGTGATGGTGTTCAACATCATCTCCAAACAGGCTGATCTTGATCCGTTGGCTTACGTGGATTATCTCCTGCTGATGGTGGTTCCGTCGCTGGTCTTCATCGTAGGCCTCTCTTTCCTGGTGATGAGCCTGGTGCGTAACCAGGCGGTCACCTTCCTGATCATCCTGGGGTATGCCGCCCTGGTGCTTTTTTACCTGAAGGACCGTTTTTATGACCTCTTTGATTTTCTGGGCAGGACGCTGCCGATGATGAAGTCGGACATGGTGGGCTTTGACCGTCTTCCCGCCCTGCTGTATCACCAGGGGATGTTCTTCCTGCTGGGCTTGTCTTTCCTTTTCCTGTCGGTCTTTTTGTTGCAGCGTCTGCCGCGCAACCGCTCCGAGCGGAGCATGAACCTTTTTTTCGGGGTCGTGGTACTGATCGCCGGGCTGGCCGCGGGCTACCGCCATGTGATGATCACCCGCTCAGAGAACGTCCTCAGGCAAGACCTGATCGCCCTCAACGATGCCCATGCCGGCCGGCCCATGGCTACTGTGGTGGAGCATGACATTGACCTGGAGCACAGGGGCCGGGAGATCAGTCTCTCCTCCCGGATGTTGTTACGGAACGACAACGATACCCTCCTCGGGGAGCTGGTGATGAGCCTCAATCCGGGTCTCCGGGTGCAAAGTATAACCTCCGGGGGAAAAGATCTGAAATGGAAGCGTGACCTCCATCTGCTGTCGGTGACCCCGCCACACCCCCTGCAGCCCGGCGACACCCTCTCGATGGTCCTGAAATACCGGGGAACGATCGACGACCGCATCTGCTATCCCGACATCGATACCTTCCGTTTGCCACATAAAATGATGGGAAATTTAAGGGTTAGGTCTTCTTTTGCCTTTGTCACATCCCGTTTTGTGCTGCTGACGCCGGAGACGTTATGGTATCCCGTACCCGGCACCACCTGGAGCCCCCGCCGGCCGGAATGGTACCGCAGGGACTTTGTCCGCTTCCGGCTGCATGTGAAAGACCGGAACGGACTGATGGCCCTGTCGCAGGGCGAGACATATGAAGAGGATGACGGCGTCACCTTTGTCCCGGAGACGCCCCTGCAGCAGATCTCCCTCTCCCTGGGAAATTATGTGGAGTACAGTCTTACCGTGGACAGTCTGGGCAGGGCGCTGGACAGCATCCGCTTCCGGGTATATACCGTGAAAGGGCATGACTATTTTGTGGGATCTCTTCCGGAGTTGTCGGAAGATACACTGAAGATCCTGATCCGTGAGCAGTTGAATGATTACCAGGGGAAGCTCAATCTTTCCTATCCTTTTCCGACCTTTTCTCTGGTGGAGGTGCCCATCCAGTTTTACTCCTATCAGCACCTGTGGACAGGAGGAATGGAGAATGTGCAGCCGGAGATCGTATATATGCCCGAAAAAGGAGCTACCATTTATTCGGCAGATTTTGCCGGGAACTGGAAAAATTATAAAAAATGGTCTCGCTGGTCGCGGGAAAAACGGACCGATAAGGATTTTATGGCGCAGGCTTTTATCCAATTCCTGTATGTTTTCTCAAATGAATCCGGGCAGGTAAATTTTAAAAGACAAGCGGGTGGCCAGGGCACGCTCACCAGTCTGCCCAATCCTTACAATATCTTTTCCGATTTTTTTAATTACCGGATCTTTCTGGGTTCGGTACGCTGGCCGGTGGTCAACCGCATCCTGGAATCATACCTTAAAGTGCCTGTGGTGGGTTCCGGCAATAACTGGATGCGGCGTTATTCGGGATTAAGTGAAGATGAACAGGCCAATATTGCCCTGCAGGACAAGAGCTTTCACGATCTGCTTACCGACCGGTCGAAGATGCAGATCATTGATAATGTGATCAAACTGAAAGGAGAGGTCCTTTTCCTGGCCATGAAGGCCCACATGGAGGAAGGGGAGCTGCTGGACACTTTCCTCTACAAGTGGCTCGACCACCACTGGTTCGCTTCGGTGCCCTTTGATTCGCTGGAGAAGGCTCTGCAGGGCCTTTCTGGTTTGCCGCTGGGAAAATTTATGGAGACCTGGTACAATACGACCCGGCTGCCCGGTTATCTGGTATCGGATATGAAAGTTACCAGAGTGATAGGCGAGGAGCGAGTGCAGTGGCTTTTCTCGATCAACATGGCTAACCCTGAAGAAGGAGGCGGTGTGATGAAGATGGATTTTTTTGGCAGATTCGGACATAAGGGCCCTTATGTGGTATGGATGGATCCCCGGCAGACCAAACAGATCCGGTATCTTTTTTATGACGATCCCGGCAGTATGACATTTAACTGGATGATATCCAAGAATATCCCTATGATCAACAGTGCCAGATTACCACGGACAATAGGAGAACTGAAACAGGTGCCTTTCATCGGGGAACGGGTGATCCCCAACAAGGATTTTCATTATATCCCGGAGGGTACCCTGCTGGTGGACAACGATGACCCCGGTTTCTCGCTCACTGAACCGGGTACGGAAGGACTTTTTTATAAAATTCTGGTCAAATCAAAGCAGACAGGACAGAAATATGCGGGTTTTTCCTGGTGGTTGCCCATCAACTGGACCCTCACCACCAGCGACGCCTTTTACGGCAAATATGTCCGGTCGGCCTGGTTCGTCCGGTCCGGGAAAGGGGAGCGGAAAGCCACCTGGAAAGTGTATGTGCCGCAGGCAGGGTATTATACGGTTTATTATTATCTAAATTACAGAAGTTTCGGATGGGGCAGGGGACATCACCAGAACAAATATGAGTTTAAGATCCGCCACGGTGATGTGACCGAGGAGCCGGCCCTGATGCTGAGGAGTACCCAGGCAGGGTGGAACAGCCTGGGATTTTATTATTTTCCGGCCGATACGGCGGTCATTGAGCTATCCAACAAATCCCGGTACCGCATTGTGGTAGCCGATGCCGTGAAGCTGGTGAAGGAGTGAGGGGAAGCTCGATGCTCGATGCGCGAAGCTTGAATGGGGAAAGATGAAGGATGAGAGAATAATATTGATGAAGCGATAAAGAGATAAAGAGATGAAGCGATAATGCGATAAATGGATAAAGCTGAACCTGGAACCTGGAACCTGGAACTTGGAACTTTTAACTTTAGGCACTTTAGCGCACTTTAGGCACTCCAAGTACTCCACACTCCAAACTTAATCGTGGGTGCAGGGTGCCGGGTGCTGGGTGCTGGGTAGATTAGCAAAGAGCTATGAGAGATGAGCAATGAGTAGGGAGTAGGGAGTAGGGAGTAAGGAGGATAAAGCGATAAAGTGATAAAGCGATAATGCGATAAATAGATAAAGCTGAACTTGGAACTTGGAACTTTTAACTTTAGGCACTTTAGCGCACTTTAGGCACTCCAAGTACTCCACACTTCATTAAGGTTACTGGGTACCGGGAAGATCAGCATAGCGTGAAAAATTATTGAAAGGAATATTTAAATTATAGAAAGATGTATTGTAAGATCCGGAAAATGAAAAAGCTTTTTGGGGCCTTTCTTATCCTTCTCCTTCTGGTAGTGACCGGAAGGACAGGCGTGGCGCAGGTGGCCCTGACGCTGGACAAGTCGATCTCCATAGCGGGCATGAACAGCCCGGATATCCAGCGGTCGCTGCTCAACCTGACGCGTTACCGCGAGTCGCTCAATGCCCAGAAAGCATCCCTGAAGTCACAGTTCTCGATGGATGTCAATCCGGTGACGTTCGACCAGAGCCGTATGTTCGACAACCG
>WFRO01000501.1 GCA_015486475.1 Bacteroidales bacterium | reverse complement strand
TGGGTCTATTTCACCTCTCCCCATCCCAGAGATATGGGGCCGGATGTGGTGGATGCCATCGCCCGTCATTCCTCGCTGGCCAAACAGATCCATCTGCCCCTGCAGGCGGGAGATGATGAGGTATTGAGGAGAATGAACCGCAAGCATACGGTGGATGATTACCGCAGGATCGTACGCTACATCCGGGAGCAGTTGCCGCAGACCACCCTTTTTACGGATATCATCGTAGGATTTCCGGGTGAGACGGAGGAGCAGTTCGAACATACACGCCAGGTTCTGCGCGAGATGGAGTTCAATATGGCATACATAGCCGTATATTCTCCCCGGCCGGGGACGGTGAGCGCCCGTTGGAAGGATGATATCCCCATGAAAGTTAAAAAAGACAGGCTGCATCGTCTGACCACCGATCTGGAGGAGAGTGCCCTGCGGGCCACCCGGGCAATGCTGCACCAGACGGCGACACTGCTGGTAACGGGCAAAGACCGCAAGGACGGATACCTTTCCGGGCATACGGAGGGCCGGATCCCGGTACGTTTCCTCTCGCCCGGAGGAGACACCTCACTCATAGGAAAATTCGTAACGGTGAATATCACCTCGGTCACCCCTTTCTCGATGGAAGGGGCACTGGTGAGCGTGGAGGAAGAGATATGGCAGGAAAGCACAAAATAGCGTTCAAGACCCTGGGATGCAGGCTCAACCAGTATGAGACCGATGCGCTGGTATCCGAATTCCGGAAAAAAGGCTATGAGGTGGTGCCCTTTCATGAGGAGGCGGAGATGTACATCATCAACACCTGTACGGTCACCAACCAGAGCGATCACAAATCGCGCAACATGATCAGCCAGGCCATACGCCGCCGTGAAGGGGCGACGGTCATCGTGACGGGATGCATGGCCAACCATTACAAAGAGAAACTGGAGCAGCAGGCAGGGGTCTCCTATGTAGTAGAGAACGATCGCAAGAGCTCCCTCGTCTCTCTGGCCGAGGCGCATTTTCACGGGGAGACGGTCTCCCCTGCCCTCTTCCCGGCCGACAAGTTCCATTTCCCGCTCACCGACCATGCTTTCCATACCCGCAGTCTCGTCAAGATACAGGACGGTTGTGATAATTTTTGCAGCTACTGCATCATTCCCCGGGTACGGGGGCGGGCTGTCAGCCGTCCTGCCGGAGAGATCCTCGACAATATACGCCGTGTGACCGATGCAGGCTTCCGCGAGGTGGTCCTTACAGGGGTGAACATCACACGCTACCGGGACGGGCAGACGGACTTTGAGGACCTGGTGGAACAGATCGTGGCGCTGCCCGGTGACTTCCGGCTGCGCATCTCCTCCATTGAGCCGGAAGGTTTTGGGGAGAAACTGTTCGATCTCTTTGCCCACCCCAAACTCACCCCCCACCTTCATCTCTGCCTGCAGTCGGGATCGGACACCGTGTTGCGCAGGATGCGCCGCAAATACACCGTGGCCGGTTTTATGAAGATGGTGGACAGCATCCGCAGCAGATATCCCGATTTCAACTTTACGACGGATATCATCACCGGCTTTCCCGGAGAGACGGACGAAGAGTTCGCAGCCTCGGTACGGGTGGCGCGGGAGGCACGTTTCAGCCATATCCATACGTTCAAGTTCTCGGTGCGCGACGGCACGGCGGCAGCCCGCATGGAGGGACAGATACCTGAAAAAGTAAAGACCGCACGAAGCAGGATCATCCGGGAGGTGTCGTTGCAGAACCGGCTGGATTATTTCCGGTCGATGCTGGGCCGCACGCAGGAGGTGCTTTTCGAGAAGCGCGGCAGGGCCATGTCCATGGGGTACGGGGAACACTACCTGCCCGTGGCGACAGAGGACAAGGTCAGACCCAACACCATGGCCCGGGTATTGCTTACCGGCATTGATGATACGGGCAAAGAGCCTTTTCTCAGGGGGCGGCTGGCCTGATGCGTGGTTTTTCCTATCTTTGTTTGAAACCTACATCATTTTTATGAAGGTCCTGATAGCACCCGATTCTTTCAAGGGGAGTCTCTCTTCCGTGGACGTGGCGGCGACGATGGCTGCTGCTGTGGCGGAGGTCGCTCCCGGCAGTCTCATCACGGAGATCCCCCTCTCCGACGGCGGTGAGGGTTTCACGGCCGCGCTGGTGCGGGCTGCCGGCGGCACCCTGGAAGAGGTGGCGGTGCATGATCCTCTGATGCGTCCTGTGAAGGCTGTGATGGGGCTGCTGGACCATGGTCGCACGGCGGTAATAGAGATGGCCGCCGCCTCGGGGCTGGAATTGCTGACTCCCGAAGAATATGACCCACGGACCACCTCCACGTATGGTACGGGTGAGCTGATCCGGGCAGCGCTCGAAAAGGGGTGCCGCCGCATCCTTGTCGGCGTGGGGGGCAGTGCCACCGTCGACGGGGGTGTGGGAGCCATACAGGCGCTGGGCGGGCGTTTCGTCGACCGTTACGGCCATGAGCTGCCCCCGGGAGGAGGTGCCCTGGGACGGCTGGAAAAGATCGATCTCACCCCCCTGGACAAGCGCCTGGGAAAGGTGGCCATTGAGGTAGCCTGTGATGTCACCAACCCCCTGACGGGGCCGGAGGGGGCAGCCGTCGTGTATGCCCCCCAGAAAGGTGCCGACGCTGCTACCACGCGCCTGCTGGCAGACAACCTGGGACACCTGGCCGAGAGGTTCAAAGCGGACCTGCAGAAAGACATCGCCTCCCTGCCCCGTACCGGTGCGGCCGGTGGACTGGCGGCAGGTCTTGCGGCCTGTCTGGGCGCAACACTGCGAAACGGCTTTGAGGTGGTCAGCGAGATCACAGGCCTCGAAAAGGCCCTCCGTAAGACAAACCTGGTGCTGACAGGGGAAGGACATACTGACCGGCAGACACTCTACGGCAAAGCCCCCTACTCGCTGGCACAGATGGCAGCGCAACACGGCGTGCCGGTGATCCTTTTTACCGGAGGTATGGACATGGAGGCGGCAGATGAGCTCATGCAGGTCTTTACCGGCATCCTCCCAATCAATCCCGCCCTGATGCCTGTCGAAGAAGCCCTGCCCAAAACAGCCGTTCATCTGCGTTTTACGGTCATCCAGGTCATGAAACTGGTGGTTGAAACCGGCCACAGTCCCTCCCGGAAAAAGAGAAAGGACCTCTCCTGACAGGTTCCTGCCAAAGGCTGACAATTTTTTTTGTCATGTGCCAATTTTACACTTATTTCGTGTCAGTTTTTTTACAGGGTCGGCCCGGCAGGGTTTGGCACAGTATATGTTAAAAGCGAGAACAAGATCACAAAAACAGAAAATTGATGGAAGATATTATGACGAAAGAGGAACAGATCAGCTCCCACGCGGATCTCCTGCGGAAGATCGATGGTCAGGAACGCGCCTATGTACTGATCTATAAGGAAGGATCCGAACTGAGCGAATGTGCACTGAAAGCGATCCGCAAAGCCATTGAAGACGATGAGGATAAGATCCTGTATCTTGTGGATGTATCGAAAGTAAGGGACGTTCATCCTGTTTATGGTATCACCACGGCCCCCACGCTCATGGCCTTTGAGAACGGGGAGTTCAGAAATGCTTTTAAAGGATGTAACGATCCCGGATACTACAGATCGGTATTTGAGAACCTTATCACGGCCACTGTTCCTGCAGGCGAAGGGAAACCCCAAAAGCGTGTAGTGGTGTATTCCACCCCTTCCTGCCCCTGGTGCAACACCCTGAAGAACTATCTCCGCTCTCATAACATCCCTTTCCGGGATGTGGATGTGTCGCGGGACCAGCGTGCAGCCGAAGATCTGGTCCGCAAAACGGGTCAGCAGGGCGTTCCCCAGACAGAGATCAACGGTCAGTGGATCGTAGGTTTCGATCAGAAAAAGATAAATCAGTTACTGGAAATAGAAGGTTAAACATTAAAAACATCAGAGAAAATGAAAGAGTTATTACCTGTAAACCAGAATGTCATTCTGGATATCTCGGACATGGAAACCGAGCAGAAAACAGCAAGTGGAATCATCATTCCCGATTCTGCCAAAGAGAAGCCTAAATTTGCCAAAGTAGTGGCCATCAGCAATATTGAGAATGTTGAGATCGCCGTTGGAGATACGGTTTATTACAAGGAATTCTCAGGCACGGAAACCGAATTCGAAGGGAAGAAATACCTGATCATTCCTTACGCAGATATCCTGGCCAAGGCCGTGGAGACTGAAACCATTTAACAGCAGGAAGCTATAAAAAAAAGCAGGCGATTGCCTGCTTTTTTTTTTGTCCTATCATGAAAGATTCACATACCTGCCACTCTGTACTTGAAAGGTGAACGGTTGTTGGTCACCTTGCCTTCATTTTTCAGCTCAAGCAGATTGTTGAGCCCGTCGGTGTATGAAAGGGACAGATTCATAACGATCTCTCCCAGCGAAGAATTCTCATGTGCTTTCAGATAGTTCAGAATGGCATCTTTGGTACTACCCCGTTTTGACTCCTCTTTTTTTAAAAACCAGATTCTCATGACGTTACCCTTTTTTATTGTTCAACTTACAGGGAAAAAGCATACCATCTTCCCTATGTAAAAAAGATGGACAAAACTACCGAAAGGTTGCCTTCCGGATCAAGAAAAAAGGATCATTTTCCCGCCTTTTACATGAACGGAAGAAAAACGGATATGAGTAATAAAAAGGGGTTGATAAAAAGCTCCCGGGGATCAATCTGAGGATCTGTCCTCTGGTGTAACCTCCAGGTTATTGATCAGTCCTTCGCTTTTGGCGACGATAGATGCCACGGTGGAATCGCCCGTCACATTGACCGCTGTACGAAGCATATCCAGGGGCCTGTCGACGCCCAGGATCAGCGCCAGGCCTTCGACGGGAAGACCCACCGAAGAGAGCACAATGATCAGCATGACGATGCTGCCCCCCGGCACCCCGGGCGATCCGATAGAGGCCAGCAGGGCTGTGAGCAGGATGATGAGCATCTGTCCGAAGGACAGGTCGACGCCGAAGACCTCCGCGATAAAGACGGCGGCAATGGCCTGATAGCAGCTGGTACCGTCCATATTGATGGTAACACCTATCGGCAGCACAAAGTTGGAGATCTCGGGATGCACCTTCAGCTCGGTTTCCACCTGTCTTTTTGTGACCGGCAGGGTAGCGGCACTGGAGCTGGTGGAAAAAGCCACCATCTGTGCCGGAAGGATGGCCCGCAGGAACCTGAAAGGTGAAACGCCCACGAAGACCTTCATCAGCGTGGGATAGAAAAAGAGGATCAGCAGGAACAAACCAACAACGACGGTGATAAAATACAGTCCCAGCGCCTTGAAGAGCGCCACATCCCCGCTGAAATCGATGATCAGCCCCGCCAGCAGGGCAAAGACACCGTAAGGCGCGAAACCCATGAAAATATCGATGATCTTCAGGATGATCTCATTGAGACCATCGAAGAATTTCTTCACCACAGAGACCTTTTCCTCGGGCAGCAACACCATGCCGATACCAAAAAAAATGGCAAAGAAGATCACCTGCAGCATCTTGGAGTTGTCACCGGCCGCTTTGACAATGTTTTCCGGCACCATATCCACCAGAAAATGAAGCGGGGATTTTTCCTGCTCCTGTTCCGCCACTTTTTGTTTTTCCTGGAGGTGGGGAGCGAATTTCTGCTGGAACTCCAGTTTTTTCTCTTCAGGGAAGGTATTGCCCGGCTTGATGACGGACACGAGGATCAGGCCGAAAGAGATGGCCACGAGGGTCGTGAGGATATACAGTACAAGTGTTTTCAGGCCGATCCGCGAGAGCTTGGTGATATTGGTCAGGCTGGCAATGCCGCTCACCAGCGAGACAAATATCAGGGGTACGGCCACCAGCTTGAGCAGGTTCAGGAAGATCACGCCCCAGGGCTTGATCCAGTTCAGGGTAAACTCATCCCATCCCAGGGCGTGAGCGACAATTCCCCACACCATTCCCAGGAGCATACCGATCAGTATCTTCCAGATCAAGGGTAATTTCTTCCACATGTTAACTTATTTTTAGAAAAACGGCGTTCCTTTTCAAAAAAAAAGTATCCGGAAAAAATAAATATAAAAAGAAACCTCCGTCCCGTCGGGGAGCAGAGGCAGGCGGATCATTTACTGATCATGCACGTGACCATGTTCCAGTTCGGAAGCAGTAGCATCCCGTACCTCAATGACCTTCCCCTGAAAACAGAGGTCCATGCCTGCCAGCGGATGGTTGAAATCCATCACCACATGGTCTTCTTTGATCGCGGTGACCACTCCGTTGAGCTTGTTCCCTTCTTCATCCATCATAGGAATAGTATTCCCCTCATAAAGCATCTCTTCCTGCAGGACCCCGTCCACCATAAACACCTCTTTGGGTACGGTGACCACGGCATTCTCACTGTAATCGCCATAGGCTTCAGCCGTAGGAAGGATAAAATCAAAGGC